>CALWGN010000163.1 GCA_944380055.1 uncultured Lachnospiraceae bacterium | reverse complement strand
TAGGCTCTTTTTGCTCTGGTCGAGCCAAACGATTAGCTTCTATATTAGAAACTACATCTCTACTAACTCCAAGCTCTTTACCGAACTTCTCCTGAGTTAAATTTAAATGTTTCTTTCTTAATTCTTTTATTCTAGTGCTTATATCCATTGTTTCACCTCCTTTTACTAAAAGAATATCACAAGGTTATAAGTCCGTCAACACAAAAAAAATAAAAAAATATTTTTAAAAAAGTGTTGACATATGAATTTTATGAACATATAATGTGTTTATAAACACATAAAACAAGCTAAAAGGAGGTGATAAATATGTTAGAAACTTTCTTAAAAATGGAAAACACAATCGAGGTTTTAGACCTTATAAAGTTTATATCCACGCTGGATTCAGATAAGCAGAACTTTATACTAGGATATATTGAGGGTTGTAAAGCAAATTTAAAAAATAATAATGACGAGAAAAAGTCAGCATAAGGGGGTGAAAATATGAAGTATCCAACTTTATTAACTGTTGATGATGTTATGGAAATAACAAGAACATCTAGGGGAATGGCCTATAAATTAATAAGCAAGATTAATATAGAGCTAAAAAGCCAAGGGTATATAACTGTGCGAGGGAAAGTACCTCGTAAGAAATTTTTTGAAAGATTAGGCATAGAAGAATGAGTGTGCTTCAGTAAAAATGTCAACCAAATTTACTTATGTAATACAAACACCACGTTTTGTGGAGGAAACAGGGATTAAAATTGAAGAAAATTAAGGAGGTCAATACAATGATAAAATATGAAATTAAAGAAAATGATACAGAAAATGGACTTTCTGCAGAATTTGAAATGAATGGAGGACAAATTAAGGTGTTAACAGAGGCTGTAATTTTTACTAAATTATACTTAGCCGCCCTCAAAAAAGTTGAAAAAGATAAAAAAACTCTTATAGCATTTAAACATCTATATTTGAAAGGTGTCAAAGAAATCTTGAAGGATAATAACTTTGACATAAATGAATTTACAATTTATGCATTAGAAATGTTTAAAATTATTGATGATAAAGGAGAATTATAATGCTTGAATTCAAATTTAACGAAAAAACTGGCGAAAGCAAACTTGAGCTAAGCAGAATGTATTATCTAGAAATAATATTGGGTGTCGCAATATTTTTGGAAGAGGTTAATGAGCAGCTTTTATTACGCACTGGTAGTGGACTCAACAAAGAACTACTAGAAGAAGCTTGCTCATTAATAAAAGAATAATAACACAGGAGGAGTAAAATGTCTACTATAAGAGTTGAAAAAGATAAAAATTATTCTGTGATAAGCAATACTCCTTTGCAGGATAAAAATTTGTCGCTAAAAGCCAAAGGGCTTTTAGCTCTTGTCTTAACACTGCCAGAAAATTGGGACTATAGCATTAATGGCATAGTAAAAATAGTCAAGGAAAGCAGAGATGCAGTTATGACTGCATTCGATGAGCTTGAAAAAAATGGCTATTTAAAACGTGAACAAAACAGAGCTAAGGGTGGAAAATTTTCAAAAATTACATACATTTTTTACGAAAATCCACAAAATAAATTACCGCAGTCGGATTTTCCGGATACGGGAAAACCTATTTCGGAAAAACCGATTTCGGAAAATCCCATACAAAAAAATACTAATATAAAAAAATACTTAAATAAAAAAATAAATAATAATAAAAATGACGGAGTAACGAAAGTTACTCCTAGCTTTAAAAATGATAACGCACTAGATGTGGCGAAAAAGTTGCGTGATAATATTTTAGAAATACGTCCTAATGCTCGTGTTCCGAAAACAGAATTGGAATTAAATAAATGGGCTTTGGAAACTGATAAAATATTTAGAATTGATAAAAGAGATATAGACGAGGTCTACAAAGTTTTAGAATATATAAAAACAAATGATTTTTGGAGAAAAAATATACTATCTCCTGCTTCACTCAGAAAACATTTTGATAGGCTTGCTATGTATTTACCTAGACACAATCAAAATATAAATTCAAATGAAAAACCCAACACAAAAAGTGTCGGCAAAGCTGATTTGATTTTAAATGACTTTATGTCAGAGGGTGATTTTTATGGCTAATTTGCTCTATGACATAGATGCTGAGAAGTCATTAATATCATCTATTTTTATCGGTGGCAATGAAATTTTTTCAAAAATATCTCAAATACAACCTGATTTTTTTTATGATTTAGGGTGCAGATTAGTATTTGAGTCTTTTATAAATATTTCTAAAAAAGGCGAAAATATAGATGTTATAGGTGTTTCTGATGATTTAAAACAAAATGGACACTTTGAAAAAATAGGTGGAGTTGGGTTTTTAGCTGATATAACAAACAGTTTAGGCAGTAGTATAAATTATAAAAAATATGCCTCAATTGTTATTGAAAAGTATACAAGAAGAAGTCTGTTAGCGAATCTTAAAGTTGCTGAAAATTTGGCTACCAACGGCAAATTTGATGATTTGGTAGCCAAAATTAATGACATAAAAGTCGATAGATTTACTGTTGCTGAGACTCCAACTGCTGTTGAAGTTTTTAAAGATTTTTTCTCTAAAAAAATGGAGCAAAAAGAAAATGGACAGCGATTTACTGGCATCAAGACAGGCTTTAAAAAATTAGATGTTATGACTGGTGGCTTACAAGACGGCGACTATATCCTTATTGGAGCTAGGCCGTCTATGGGTAAAACTGCCCTGCTGTGTGACATAGCAAGGAATGTAGCAAAATTACAAGATGTAGATGTATACATCTTTTCGCTTGAAATGTCTAAAGATGCGATTATATCTCGCTTCGCTTCTAGGGAGTTCAAAATTGATAATCAAAAGTGGAAGACACCGAAGCTATTAAGCGACCAAGATATACTCAGTATTGAGAATGGTGCAGACGATTTTGAAGATATTTTTAAAAATATTTTCATAATCGATAGTCCAAATATGACCATTCCGGAAATATATAATACTATACTTGAGATTACTTCTAAGCGTGGAAGACGACCAGGGCTTATATGTATCGATTATCTTCAAAGAATTTGGGGAGCAGGCAACAACACTGTAAACATATATAGCAATATTTCCAGGGAGCTAAAGACAATAGCACGTGATATGAACTGTCCATTAATCTGCCTATCTCAGCTCTCTAGACAATGTGAACAGCGAGGAGATAAAAGACCGATGTTGTCTGATATACGTGAAAGCGGAGCAATTGAGCAGGATGCGGATATCGTAGGCTTCTTGTATCGAGATGACTATTACTATCCAGACAGCGAAAAAAGAGATATGGCTGAGCTCATAATTCAAAAACACAGGAATGGTGAGCTTGGGACTATTGACCTATATTTTAAAAAAGAGTATACGACTTTCTATAATCCAGAAATGAAACAATTTAGTTGATAAAATTAGGGGGATTAAATTTATGATTGAGTTTAAATTTGGTGATAAATACGTTGATACAAAAATTATAAGCGTGAGGCAAGCAGAGTTGAACGAGTTTAAACAACATATAAAAACTGTTGATGGGCTAATATTTGACGGGAAATTAAGAGAAGTGTTAGGGGGCGATGAAAATTAACAAAGTAATTTTAATGGGCAGGCTTGTTCGTGACCCTGAAATTAAATATTCACAAGGGATAGAGCCTACTGCTCTTGCAAGATATACATTGGCAGTTAACAGGAGGCTTAGATATAACGGAGAGCAGGAAGTAGATTTTATAAGCTGTGTAGCTTTTGGCAAAATAGGTGAGTTTGCCGAAAAATATTTAAAAAAGGGACAGCTCATAAGTATTGTTGGAAGACTTCAGGTTCGTTCTTGGGATGACCAAAACGGTCAAAGACATTGGGCTACTGATGTTGTAGTGGTGGAACATTATTTCGCAGAAAGTAAAAAAAAGTCCAATAATCCAGGTTTTTATTCCATAGATGAAGATGAAGAATTACCATTTTAAGAGGTGTTTATAATGCTAAAAAAAATATTTATAGAAGTTTTATCAGTTTTTATATTTAGTACAATAATCGGTTTAATAGCTCCAATTGGCTTTGTATTTGCGGATTTTATTTTGAGTTTACTTAGAATTATTTAGACAATAATCTGTTTGATTAAGGAATGGAGGACAAAAATGAGCTTAAAAAACTTTGTAGGACATTATTCCAATGGAGTTAAAAAACAGTATTCTGATGATGAAAAGCTAAAGCTAATTCAGTTAGAATTAGAAAAGTTTACTGATAGTTTTTGGGAGCAAGAGCTTGAGAAAGCAAACAACTTTGTTTTGATGAACAACAATAGTTGTGAAGCAAATAGCTATGTATCTCTAAAGCTACAAAAATTAATTTTAAAACGTGATACATATTTGGAAATTTTAAAGCAGCCAGTATTAATAAATTTAAAATTATCCGAGCTAAAAGAAAAATTGAAAAATTTATCCACAAAAATGAGTAAATTGGATGTGGATTTTGTTGATTATGAGCAAATTGGGTTGTGACATAACATATGTACAAGATAATAATCAATATTTTAAATATCTATAAGAATAAAAATAATTTAATTAGTGATATAGAAAATGAAATTTATAGTATAACATCAGATAAGGAAATTCTCTATGAATTAAAGGGTGTAAGCTATAACAGGTTGCCTAAATCAAATAATGTAACTGATATTTCGGATAAGATTGTCAAATTAATAGATATTTACGATAAAAGGATACAAGATTTGAAACAAAATATAAGAGAGATTGAAGAAAAATTTGTAATTGCTAAATTATTAATAAATAATTTAGCTGATATAGAAAAGACAATTATATTGTTGAGATATTGTGAAAATTATAGATGGCATAAAATATCGACTTATGTAAATTTGAGCGAAAGGCAATGCCAAAGAATTAAAAATAATTCATTCAAAAAAATGTATAAACATTATAATAATATAAAAAAATAGATGGGTTGCCCCATCTATTTTTTTATGAATTTTCTTCAACATAATCTTTTATATATTGATTTATTAGAGCATATACAGATGTATTATTTTTCTTAACACATTCTTTAAATTTTTCATATGCTTCAGGGTCTACCCATACTTTCATAGACTTCTTTTTCTCTGATAAATATTTTTTTTGTGATGAATAATTTTCTGTTTTAGACATATTAAAATCCTCCGTTTAAATTCGTTAATACTAAATATAAAGCGTAGATAATAAATACTAATCTAGCTATGTTAAAAATTAATTTAAGTATTTCTTTGATTAAAGTTTTCATTGAATTTTAAATGGTAGTATGTTATATTTAATGTAGGGGAGGTGTCAGCTCCCCTTTGAACTTAGATGCTTTAGATACTCTGGATTATGTGTATTAATCCTATGATGGCTGTCAATAGGCTTCCTAAGTTCATTATCAAGATGGCGAGTTCTTTTATGAACTCGCTAACTTTTTTAATTTTTTCTACCATTTGTTTCACCTCCTTTCTATGTATATATAATATCATATAGAGGGCTATATGTCAATAGTTTTTTAAAAATTTTTTAAAAAATGTCTGTTTTTTTTAAAAAAAAGTGATATAATAATATTATGGATTTTTAGACCAATGTTTTCATTGGTCTTTTTTTATGTAAAAAAGGAGGTGAAACATTGGTAAAACCTATTACAGATAATAACATCTTATTAGATTTTTCGGACTTCTTGCGTGATAAATCTGAAAGGGACTATGTCTTGTTTTGGACGGGTATATATACAGGTCGAAGAATTTCGGATATTTTACCGTTGAAAGTACGAGATGTAAGGAATAAAGACAGAATTGTTTTTAAAGAGGCTAAAACAGGTAAAAAAGCCGATATAATTATTAATCCCGAACTAAAAAAAATATTTAAAGACTATTGCAGGAATAAAAAAGATTACGAATTTTTATTTCCCAACAACCGTTGTCCGCCTAAACCCATAACAAGGGTACGAGTATGGCAAATTTTAAATGAAATGGCAGATAAATTTGAATATTCAGAACCTTTGGGTTGCCATTCATTGCGTAAAACCTTTGGATATTGGCTTTACAAAGATGGCAAAGATGTTATGGCTATAAAAGAAATATTAAATCAGTCAGACATATCTGTCACCAAGCGTTATATTGGCATAGACCAAGAATGTCAGGACAATATGATTTGTAAATTAAATTTTAGTTAAATTTAATAAAATATTTTTTTGTATCTATAATTTAATAAATGTTGTTGACGTTAAATTTTTGTTTGTAAAAAAAAATAACTTCTTTATAATGCAAAAAAAATTTTTTATTTAACAGAATTATAAGAAACGTTAAATCTTAATTTTAAAATAAAAATGCTTTGAAAACCTTGTTTTATGCGGGTTTTCTTTTGTTTTTGTGCAATTTTCTTATATTTTAAAAAATAAATAAAATTTTATAGCACTTTCCTAAAAAAGTGCCAGAAAAAAGGAGGTGCTAATATGGGTAAAACTGCTGAGCAAATTGTTATGGAAAGCCTAGAAAACATTGAAAATTGGGCGAGTCTAGGACTTTCTCAAAAAGAAATTGCCGAAAGATTGAACATCGGATATTCTACTTTCAGACAGCTAAAAACGACAAATCTGGCACTATCGGCACTTTTCCCGAGCAGTGCTAATATTAAAAGGTTTCCTAATGATAAAGTGAAAAAAGTTGAAAAAGCACTATATGAACGAGCAATCGGTTATGAATACGAACAAGAGGAACATATAAAGGTTAAAGAAAGTGGATACGATGAACGGGGTAAGAAGTGGGAAAAAGAAACTATACAAACAGTGTCTAAAAAAGTTGTCGTTCCTCCAGATGTTAATGCTGCTAAATTTTATTTAATCAATAGAGATAGACGCAATTGGAAAGACAATCCACACAAGGTTGAAAATGATAAACAAATACTCCATTTACGAAAAAAAGAAGCAGAGGCGAAAGAGTGGTGAGTTTTATGTGGAATACTACTAAACAATTTTATAATAGTCAAGAATGGCAAAAGTGTCGTTTGAATTTGATATCAGAACGCAGTCCTGAAGGTGTTATACATTGTGAGTATTGTGGTAAGGTCATTACATCTTCAGGTGATGCTGAAATTGACCACGTTAAGGAGCTTACGCTAGAAAATGTAAATGATTATAATATTTCTTTAAATCCAGACAATTTAAAAATAAGTTGTAAATCCTGCCATAATAAAAAACATAAACGTTTTGGAAGCTCAAAGGAACATAATGTATATATTATTTATGGAGCACCATTGGCAGGTAAAAAAACTTATGTAAAAGAGAATATGGAACGAGGGGATATAGTTGTGGATATAGACAAATTATATAGTGCTATATCCTTTTTTGATGTCTATGATAAACCAGAAACATTGAAATACAATGTATTTGCTCTAAGAAAAACGTTGATTGATAATATCAAAACACGATATGGCAAATGGAATAATGCGTGGATTATAGGTGGATATGCAGATACTCACGATAGGACAAGGTTGGCTAATGACCTGGGTGCAGAGCTTATATTTATTGATACCCCTAAAGATATATGTATCAAAAGACTTGACACTTGTCTTGACCTCAGAAAGTATCAAAAGAATGAATACAAACGATTTATCGAAGACTGGTTTGAAAAATTTACACCCCCCGTTTGAGAAAAATTTTAAAAAGCACTAAGACCGTAGCCCCGAAGTCAATTTTCACGCAAACCGAAAAAATGAAATCGAGGTGAAAAAATGGACAAAAGCGAAAAAATCAAAAAAGAGACCGAAAGTTTGCAAAAAATATTTGAAAACTGTGATGAGCCAGTTAAGAATGTAATAAGTGGTTTGTTGCAAGAAACAGCATTCTTAGCCGTTGAGTTGCAGGAGATGCGAATCATTCTTGAAACTACTGGAATGATTAAAGTACACCCCACTGATTTTACCAAGCAAAAACCTTTGCCGATAGCAAATGAATACAGACGTACACTTAATGTCTATTCTTTAAATGTAAAAATTCTTCATTCAATTTTGAAAAACGTAGATAATGCTGAAGATGATGTCTTTTTAAATTGGATAAAAGAAAAAAAGGGTAATTCGAATGACTTATAATTTAACCGACTTGACTATAGAAGGTAAACATTCTTATTTTCTTGAGTATTACAATGCAATATCAAAAGGTGAAATAATAGTCGGTCAGGAGCTATTAAAATGTCTTAAAAATCTTATTGACGACTTAAATAATGACAAATACATTTATGATACAGCCGATGCCGAGTTACGAATTGAATTTATTGAAACATTTGTAAAACACACAAAAAGTCCATTTAATGGAATGCCCTTTATACTTGAATTGTGGGAAAAAGCTGTAATTGAGGTATTGTATTCGTTTAAATCTGCAGAAACAAAATTCAGAAGATTTAAAAAACTTATTTTATTAATAGCGAGAAAAAATGGGAAAAGTACGTTTTGTGCATCCCTATGTTTAACGGAACTAATGATTGGAGAGAATGGCAGCGATATAGTCTGTTCTAGCAATGATGATGCACAGGCTAATCTTATATTCAATGAAATTGCAAGTATGCGACAAAAATTTGATGTAAAAGGGAAGTATACACATAAAAATTTAAAGGGTATTTTTAATAAATTTAACGACAGCAATGTTACAAAATTATCTGAAAAAACTCAGAATAAAGAGGGTAGGAACATAGCTATTGCAATCATTGATGAAACTCACGAAATGAAAACGAATGTTATCGCTAAATCAATAGAGCAGTCTCAATCTACTAAAGATGAGCCTATATTTATTAATATAACTACAGAGGGTTTTGTCGAAGATGGATATCTTGATGAAGAGCTTGTATATGCCAGAGAAGTCCTTAATGGAGAACGAGAGGATGAGGAGTTATTACCGTGGCTATATACTATGGACAGCGAAACTGAAATTTACATTGATAAAAAAAATTGGCAGAAGGCGAATCCCTCTATTGGTAATATTAAAAAATATGACTACTTAGAAAGACAGTTGAGGAAGGCTCAAGCATCTCAGTCAGACCGAGTTTTTGTCTTATCCAAGGATTTTAATATAAAACAAAATTCAGTCAATACCTGGTTGATGGAGCAGTACATCAAGAATAATCTCAAATTTGATATTGAAGATTTTAGGGAATGGATAGCTCTTGCAGCTACAGACCTTTCTGAAACAACTGACTTGACATCGGCAAGGATTTTGCTGATGAAAAAAGGTAGTAGACAAAAGTTCTTCTTTCAACATTATTTTATTCCGGAAAGCAAGGTTGAAGAAGGTAGCAAGGAAGATGGTATTGATTATTTGCGATTGACAAAAGAAGGATTTATAACTATCTCTCCAGGAAATGAAGTCGATTATAGTCAAGTTGTTGACTGGTATTTAAGATTATATAAACAATACGGCATAAGGATATATAAAGAGGGTCACGACCGCTGGAACGCAAAGTCATTCGTAAAAGAGCTAGATAATTATGGTATTGAGAACGAAAAAATCACTCAAGACTATATGAATTTATCAAATGCGATGAAATCCTTGGAAGCTGATTTTAAATCCGGAAATATTGTTAACTACAATATGAATCCATTAGATATATTTTGCTTGAAAAACACAGGGTTTGTAGTAGATAAGCTAGGCAGAATAATGCCTACTAAAGCATTGAATAAGCCTAATAAACGTATAGATGGTAGTCTGACTATGATAATGTGTTATGTTATGCTCGATAGGTACAAAAAAGAGTATATGGACATTATTAATAATAAATGTTAGGAGGTGAAAAAAATGGGACTACTGGATTTTTTAAAACAAAAAAAACAATCTGAAACAAAAATGCGATACGTTGAGATGATGAACGGATGCATTCCGGTATTTACATCATTCGGTGATGATATTTATGCTAGTGATATTATTCAAGGTTGTATCCGTTGTATTGCTACGGCTATAGGCAAATTGCAACCAAAACATATCCGCACAGATAAAGATGGAATGCAGACCATTGTTGGAAGTAGCATTAATAAATTGCTAAGATATAAGCCGAATGAATATATGACTACTACAGATTTTTTAGAAAAAATAGTATATATCAGAGAAATGCGTAAGAATGTTTTTATTTATCCTACATATAGAACTATTATTAACGATGGTAAGGTATCAAAAGAATATACCGGATTTTATCCATTAAACCCTATGGATGTTGTTTTCGTTGAAGATAATTCAGGGAAATTATTTGTAGAGTTTACTTTCCTAAATGGATATAAGGCAACAATTCCATACTCAGATTTGATTCATTGGCGAAAAGATTTTGCAGCAAATGATTTGATGGGAGGAGATATTAATGGACACGCTAACAATCGTAGTCTTCTAACCCTTTTAAATACAGATAATACTGCTATTCAAAGTATTGATAAAGCTGTTAAAAGTTCATTTGGAATTAAAGGTATAGTTAAAATTAATTCATTCTTAGATGATACTAAGCAAATGGCAGAAGTTAAAAGTTTTGAGGAAAAAATATCAAGTGCGGGAAGTGGAATATTACCATTAGATATGAAGAGTGACTATATTCCTGTAAATATAAATCCTAAAGCTGTTGATACTGAAACAATGCAGTTTATAACTGAAAGGATACTGCACAATTATGGTGTTTCATTACCGATTTTTAATGGCGATTTCACAGAACAACAGTATCAATCATTTTTTGAAAAAACACTTGAAGGTATGATTATTAGTCTTGGAAGGTGTTTTACAAAAACACTTTTTACAGACACAGAACTTTCTCACGGTAATCAGATAGTATTCTATAATCAAAATTTAGAGTACACAACAATAGAAAACAAAATTAAATTTGTAGACATAGTAAGTAGCCGAGGCACACTTACAGATAATCAAATACTCGCTATTTTTGGATATCCACCATACGAGGGTGGTAATGTTCGTAAGCAGTCATTGAATTTTATTGACAGAGAGATAGCTAATGATTATCAGATGAAAAATGCAAGTAGTGGAAAGGAGGTGAATTAATATGGAAAATAAAGAACTTAGATATATGGAGTTTAGAGCCTTAGAAAATTCTGAAAGTATGGTAATAGAAGGTTATGCTATTGTGTTTGATACTCCTCAGACACATACTTTTGGCAAATATAAATTTACGGAGGTCATAAAAAGAAATGCTCTGGATTTTACAAATATGAAAGATATTGTTCTTAGATATAATCATAATGATACAGTTTGTGTTTTAGCGAGAACGAAAAATAATAGCCTTGTATTAGAAATAGACGAAATAGGTCTTAAAATTAAAGCTGAGCTTATTGGTACACAGAGCAATAGAGATATATATAAATCAATTCAAGCCGGTTTAATAGATAGTATGTCCTTTGCTTTTTCTGTTCCTCCGAAAGGTGACACGTGGGAATATGGCGAAAATGAAACATACAGAACCGTAACGAATATTGAAAAAATATTTGATGTATCTGTAGTCGATGTTCCTTTTTACGAAGATACAGAGGTGTATGCAAGAAAATTTGATGAGCATTGTAAAAGCGAAAAACAAAAAGAGTTTGAATTCAAAAAAAGAAAATTTTTAATTAAGCATAGCATTTAATGTTGTGCTTTTTTTTATTGAAGGGAGAAAAATATGACTTTACAAGAATTAAAAGAAAAAAGAAAAAGCCTTGTTGAAGAGGCATCAAAGAGTATGACAAGTGATGAACTTGATAAAATTGAAGTTGAAATGCGAAAGGTAAATATCCAAATTGAGGCACTTGAAGAGGCAAAAGGTTCAGGCGAATTTAATCCGGTAAGTACTTTTAGAAATTTAGGCAATTTATCTGATGAGAATAACGATGATATATATTCTTCTATGGAATATAGAAAAGCATTTAAAGATTATATCTTGAGAGGTACTCCTATTCCAGAAAAATTTGTCGAAAAAAGAGGAGAGTTTACGCTCGCATCTGATATTACAGCTATAATTCCTACAGTCATTATGGATAAAGTTATAGAGGATATGTCTATTGAAGGCAATATAATTCCTCGTGTTACTCAAACTTCTTTTCAGGGTGGCGTCCAGATTCCTATAAGTGAAATAGATATTACTGCTAATTGGCTTACTAATGAAACTCCTTCCGATGAGCAGAAAGCAAAAATGTCAACCTCTATTTCTTTTAAATATCATATGCTTGAGGCTAGAGTTGCTATAGGTCTTTTATCGCAAACAGTTTCATTGCCTGCGTTTGAAAACACTATTGCGACACAGCTCAAAAAATCTATGTTGAGAGCCATTGAAACAGCTATTATATCTGGAACAGGTTCCGGTCAGCCTAAAGGAATAACTACATATGCAGACCTTCCAGAATCTCAGGTAATAGAAATGGACTCAAATTCGGTAGGTACAGTTGCAGGTTGGGCAGAAGCCGAGGCAACTATTCCTGCAGCATATGAGGATAGATTAATCTATGTAATGGCAAAGGGGACTTGGGAAAAATACTTAAACGGAATGACTGATGTTAACGGACAGCGAATTGGACTTGGAAAAATAAATGAAAAAGGACAGAAGTTATTAAACGGACGTGAAGTATTAACTGTAGACCAACTTCCTTCATTTCAGAATGCTAGTGGTGGTGATATCTTCGCCGTATTATGTGATTTGTCACAGTATTATTTGAATTCAAATATGGGAATTTACTTCAAAAAATATTATGACGAGAAAGAAAATAAGTGGGTTTTCAAAGCAATGATGATTGTAGATGGGCAAATGGCTATTGGAAAGAATTCTAAAGGTGAATATGTTGGAGCAAAAGGCTTAATTTATATTAAAAAAAAGATATAATAGCCAAGAAAGTGGGTGCGAGAAGTGGACGTAGAAGAAGTAAAACTGTATCTCAGACTTGATACTGAAGATGAAGATACGTTAATTCTTGAACTAATAGCTGCAGCTGAAATGTATCTTGAAAATTCTGGCGTCTTTCCCGATTATACTAATCCCCAGTATAAATTAGCTGTAAAAATGCTTGTCGCTGAGTATTTTGATGAGCGAACATTAAACGGAACTATGGGAATGATGTTTAAGTCTATTATTTGTCAACTTGTTGCATCACAGAAAAAAGGTGGAATAAATGGGACTTTCAAATCGTTTAAAGAATAGAGTTGATATTTATGGGAAAATGGATTTCATTAATTCATTTGGTGAAATTGATTTTCGATATAGCAAAATAAAATCTCTATGGGCAGAGGTTAGCCCACAAAGTGGGAAAGAGTTATCTGGAAAAGGTAATACAATATATAGTGAAATTAGCCATAAGTTTACTGTTCGTAGTAATGCTATACCTAATTTGACTAATGATATGTATTTTATGTTCAAAAATCAGCGTTATGATATCAGATATTTTAATCCTAATTATAAGTATTCTGATAGCATAGACATATTTTGCGTTTTGGTGGTGGAATAATGGGTGTTCTTTTTGATGTAGTTGAACTGGATAAGTATTATGAAAAAATTCTGAAGATAGCACAAGATACTATGCCAAGAGAGTCTAAGAAATTTATGAGACAGGAAGGAAGAAAGCTTAGGACAGTTACAAGAAAAAAAGCTAGGAAAAAGGTTAAGAAGAAAACAGGTAATTATTTAAAAGGTATAAAAACAGGTAAGGTATATAAGTATAAAGGGAATGATGCACTTGCTATTCGAGTATATGGCAGCAAACCTGCTCATCACGCTCATCTTATAGAATATGGACATATAATACGCAACAAATCTGGGAATGAAATTGGATTTGTAAAGGGTTACAATGTATTTTCAGAGGCAGGAAATGATTTTAAAAAAACATTCGAAGATGATACTAATAAATTTATAAATGAAGTAGCTGATGAACTATGATTACTTTAGAAGATATAAATATTGCTGTAAATAACAAGATTAAATATGCAATTAACAATTTTGGATATAACGTTCCATTGGTATCTGAAGATTTGAGAGAACCTATAATACGTCCTAGTATTAAGGTTTGTTGTGAAAACTCAAAATCTGAAAAACTGAATGAGGACTGCAAAGAACGCAATGTTACATTTAGTGTATATTTTTTCCCTGAAAATAAACACAAACCTAAAAATGAAAATATAAAATTGAGAGAAGTTTTAGAAAATTCATTCTTAGACCCATTAACAATAACAGATAGTTTTGTAGCTCCAATTGATAATCTAGATTTTGAAGTAACAGATGGAATTCTTGTTATGACATTTGATGTTTATACAATAGAACTTATTCCTGAATCTAATACTTATGAACAGATGGAAGAAGTTATATTCAATATTTAATATTGAAGAAAAAATGAAGTTATATTTAAGGTTGTAAGGCTTTAAAATAAATTTTTGGATTAATATATCCAAAATTATATTTTTAGCCATACAGCCTTTAATTTTAATATATTTAAGGAAGGTGATTTTGTTGGCTATAAAAATGCCTAACGTAGAGGTCATATTTAAACAGTTAGCTGGCTCATTGGTTGAGCGAAGCGAAAGAGGATATGCGATTTTAATAATTAAAGATGATACAGATACATTTAGCTACAAAACCTATTCAGATATCACGCAATTAAATTCAGACAAGGATATGTACTCTAATGACAATTATATTGCTATAAAAGATTGTCTTACATTTAGTCCTACTAAATGTTATGTATTCCGAGTTGGAGAGGAGGAAGGAAATCTTAATAAAGTACTCCAGCTCTTAGAAAGTAGAGTAAAAACTGGCTGGATAACTATTGTAAATGGTACAAATGATGATTTTGTAGCTTTAACTAGCTGGATTAAATCCAAAGAAATGCGTGGCAAAACATATAAGGCTGTAGTATATAAAGTAGCTACAACTGATAGTAGACATATTGTAAATTTCTATAATTCATCAGTTACATATACAGATGAACGAGGAGAGAGACCAGGTGTAGAATACTGTCCATCGTTAGTTGGAATATTAGCTCGTTGCAATATAAACAGAGGTGCAACGTATTTTGAATGTACAAATCTTATGTCAGTTGAGGAAATAGAAGGAAATGGGGATATAGATGAAAATAGAGATAAAGCATTATCTGAAGGTAAATTTATTCTATTTAATGATGAAGATGTAGTCAAAGTAGCCAGAGGCATAAATTCATTAACTACAACTGATGGAATCAACTATACGGAAGATATGAAGTTTATAGATATGGTAGAAACTATGGACTTGATAAATGATGATATCACGACTACTTTTATTGATACATACCTGGGTAAATATAAAAATAATTATGATAACCAGATGCTTTTTGTATCGGCTATAAATAGTTATTTTAAAAATTTAGCTAATGAGTATGTATTAGATAATAACTACAATAATAAAGTTGACATTGACACAGAAAATCAATTAAATGCTTGGCTTGGTGTAGGTAAAACTGAAGCTAGTACTTGGGACGAGACTACTTTAAAGAATAATACATTTAAACGCAGTGTATTTTTAAAAGGCGACATAAAGATTTTAGGTGCTATGGAAGATTTAAAATTTACAGTAATGCTATTCTAGGAGGTTGTTAATGGCTGGAACAAATAGATTTTTAATAGGAACTAATGGAGCTGTTTGGGTTAACGGACAGAAATTGTCCAATATAACTAAGGTAGAGATTAAAGTTACTGGAACGTTTGAAGACGTTAATGTAGTGGACGATTTTGCGACTCACTCAGTTTATACAGGTTATTCGATAGAAGGAACTTTGACTATGAAAAAAATAGATAGTTTCGTTTTGAAAACGCTGGCAAATTCCTATGCCAATGGCATTATGCCTGACATCAAGATAGTCTCACGATTGACTGATAAATCAACAGGTAAAAATGAACGCACTGCTATTACAAATGTGCAGTTTACAGAATTTTATTTGGCAAATTTTGAATCTAAAGGTCTAATTGAAGAGGCTGTACCATTCAAAGCAGCTTATTATGAAATTCTTGATACTATTTAAATGGAGGATAATAATATGGGTAAAAAACTTACATTTGATGATTTACTTGCTAGAAAATTACAGAGGGATAAAGACAAATTAAAAATTATGTCTGTTTACATTCCTTCTATGGAAGGAGAACTTTTATTCAATTCTTTGAGAGAAGATAAACTTCTTTCTATTATGGACGGTATTGATGATGCGAATGTGACAGAATCTTTTGAAAAATCCAAAGAATTAATATATATGAGCTGTAAGGATTTACAAAATCCCGAACTACATAATATGCTTGGAGTAACCAGTCCATTAGATGTAGTATCCGCAATATTCGATATAGATGAAATAAATAAAATAGGAGTTGAATTGCTTAAATTTAATGGTGTCTATGGTAAAGATGACAATAGTATTACTTCTAGCATAAAAAACTAATACTGCATAACCCAGAGATTGACTTATATGCGTTTTATGCAACTAGAGGCTATACTTTGGATTACCTTGCTTCCCTTTCCTTGCTGGAAAGGGTTTTTTTGGGTTGTGCGATGGAGAAATATTATAAAGAAGAAGCCGAAAAAATAAAAAAGATTTTTGGAGGCTGATATATGGGCAAAACAATAAATACTATTTTAAATTTAAAAGATAATTTTAGCAAAACATTAAAAGACACTGCCAATAATACAAATAAATTTAAGCTACATCTGAAAGAGGCTAATAAGATTACAGATAAAATAACGTCAAGTTTAGCCAAGTTTTCAAAAGTAGCTCTAGGGGCTAGTACCGCATTTGTTGGAGGCGGATTAGCCGTTGCTGTTAAAAGCTTCAACGATTATGACAACGCAATAAGACAAGCAGCATCATCAACTGGTGCTACAAGTGATGAAATTAAAGGACTAAAAGATGCAATAAAAGATGTTTACGCTAATAATTTTGGTGACGATTGGAATGATGTTGCTGAATCTGTAGCTGCAGTAAAAAAGACTATGGGGGGAACTTCGGAAGAAATTAAGTTAGCCACCAAAAATGCTCTAGCTCTCAGGGATACTTTTGGTTATGAAATTCCCGAGACAGCTAGAACTGCTGATATGCTTATTAAACAATTTGGATTAGACGGAGCTGAAGCATTTAATCTTATAGCTCAAGGAAGTCAAAAGGGTCTTGATAAAAACGGTAATCTCCTAGACTCAATAAACGAGTATTCAGTTCATTTTAAAAACTTAGGTTTGAATGCTGAGACAATGTTTAGTGTATTTTCAGCTGGTGCTGCAAAAGGTGTTTTTGACATAGATAAGATGGGTGATGCCTTCAAGGAATTTGGAATAAGAGGCAAAGATGGAAGCGATACTACAAATGAAGCTTTCAAGATTCTTGGACTAAATGCAAAAAAAAATGCAAGATGCTTTTGCTAAAGGAGGAGAGTCCGCTAGTACAGCATTCCAAGATACATTAAAAGCTTTAAAATCCATAGATGACCCTGTTAAACAGAATATTGCCGGTATAAATCTTTTCGGAACTATGTGGGAAGACCTAGGTGGAGAAGCAGTTCTTGCTGCATTAGATGTCCAAAATTCTTTCGACAAGACTGCGGACACTATGAAAGCTATAACTACTATAAAATATAGTAGTTTTAGTGAAGGAATTAAGGGCATAGGCAGACAGTTAGAAGTAGCTGTTCTGCCTATAGGTGAAAAACTTGTTTCGTATTTAAACAGGTTAGCTAACTTTTTAAATGATAAACTGCCTCCAGCAATTATAAAATTAACAGAATTTTTTGAAAACAATTTAGACCCTGCAATTGTAAAGGTCAAAAACGCAATAAACATATTAAAAGATGCTTTTAAGTATTTAAAAGATAATATGTATATTATATTACCTATAATCGCTGGTGTAGCTGGGGCTATAGGTGCATTGGTTATTGCTACTAAAGTTGCTACTGTTTTTAATACTTTAAAAAAAGCTACAGAGGGAATGACCATCGCTCAGGCTCTATTAAATAGTACGCTTTTGGCAAATCCTATATTATGGATAGCTATTGCTGTAGGTGTGTTGGTCGCTGCATTTGTTTATGCCTACAAAAATTCAGAAACGTTCCGAAACAAATTAAATGAGCTTTGGGAAAAAATAAAACCGATAGCTATATTTGTCAAAGAAGTTTTGGCAGTTGTTTTCAAAAATGCTTTTTCTATTATTGCTAATCATATTACTCATTATATTGCTATGATTAGTGTAGTTTTAGAGGCTTTTATAACTATATTAAATGGCATTATAGATTTTATCACAGGTATATTTACTGTTGATTGGAAATCAGCCTGGGAAGGAATTAAAAACAAGTTAAATGAGCTTTGGGAAAAAATAAAAACAATAGCTATATTTGTAGGAGAAGTTTTGGCAGTTGTTTTCAAAAATGCTTTTTCCACTATCGCTAATTATGTAACTCATTACATTGCTATGATTAGTGGCGTTTTAGAAGCTTTTATAACTATATTAAATGGCATTATAGATTTTATCACAGGTGTTTTCACCGGTAACTGGGAATTAGCCTGGGAAGGTATCAAAGAAATCTTTAGTGGTATATGGAATGGATTAAAATCTATAGCATCAGGGATTCTTAACGGAATAATAGATGTTATTAATGGAATAATAGGTGGCATAAATTCTTTGGCAGAAAAAGCTAGTGGAGTTCCGTTACTATCTTGGGCAAAGGGTATCAATATTCCATTAATACCTACTTTTGCTCGTGGAACAAATTGGTTTGGTGGCGGTGTTGCTCTTGTCGGCGAAGAAGGTCCTGAGCTTGTAAATCTACCTGGTGGTAGTAGTGTTAAGACAGCTAGTCAAACTAAAAACATATTAAATAAATCAAATAAAAATGTTAATGTAACTTTGCATATCCACGGAAACTTCTATGGAAATGACAAAGCAGCAGATGATTTGGGAGCAAAAATTGCAAAAGAAATTTTAGATTCATTAAATAATGAATAATGGAGGTTTAGAATGGATATAATCTTCTCAGCCAATAACAATGAAACTGTTCTGGTATTACCTGTATTGCCGGAAAAAATGCCGGAACTAATAAATTCTTATAATAATACTACGTTCGAAACTGTAAATGGTGAAATCAATTTAATAGGGCTAAGGACTCTAAGGACTGTAAGCATACAGTCCTTTTTCCCTGTAAATAAAAATTATCCTTTTATTCGCCCCCAAGCAATAAAAGATGGTTGGACGTATGTTTCATTTTTTAATAAGTATGCAAACTTAAAAATGCCTATAAGGATGGTTTGTACAAACGGATTCTTTGAAATTTCTAATTTAGCCTACACAATAGAAAGTTTTTCAACACAAATTAATAAAGTCGGTGATATAGAATTCAACCTAGAGCTTAAAGAGTATAGATTTGTTGAATCTCTTCAGGAGGTTTAATATGAATATTTATATTGTAAAAGACGATAAAACTTATGATATTACATCTTTTGTAGGCAATGCAACTTGGAGTGATTCGGTCGATACATTAGGCAGTCAGTTAGATTTTTCTACGGGATATTCAAACGAAAAATTTTTCCCAGCTTTCGATATTGAATGCGGTGATATTGTTGTAGTGACAGAAAAAAGTGAAATTTTCAGAGGAATTATAGTATCAAAAGATTTTAGCAGCTATTCGGAAAAATCTTACACAGCCTTTGATTTTTTATGGTATTTGAATAAATCTAAGATTATTAAACAGTTTAATGGTGTTAATGCTGGAGATGCTATAGGTCAGTTATGTTCAGAGTTTTCTATAAAAATAGGAACCATCGCACCGATGAGATGTTTAGTTAATCATATTTACTACGAAAATACTGTATCTGAAATTATAGAGGATATTTTGGAGCAAGAATTCAACGAAACAGGAAAGACCTATATTAAAGAGATAGACAAAGGCAACTTTAATATATTTGAAAAGGGTTCTAAGACTGTTCGAGGCTATTATACTCCAGCAAGTAATATTGCTCCATTTGATGTTACACTTGCTCCGGCTATGCCTTCAAGAAGCTTCAGCATTGAAGATATGAAAAATTCTGTATTGATTATAGCTGGTGAAGAAAATGCTGTTTATACAGTAGGAAAAGCACAAGATACAGAGTCTATAAGTAAGTACGGATTACTTCAAGAGATAGAAACAGTTGATGATGAAAACTTGAATAAGGCACAAAATATAGCTGAAAATAGGCTTAAAGAATTTAATAAAATTTCTGAAAACGTAAGTATACAGCTCTTAGGCGATTTTAATGTTCGTGCAGGTCGAGTTATTAAAATAAAAGAAGATTATACTGGGTTAGATGGTGAGTATTTTATAAAATCTTGTAGCCATAGTGTTTCATCCACGATTCATACTATGGATTTAGAATTAGAGAGGATATATAAATGAAAGATTGGGCAATAAAAATGGCGAGTGAAATAAAGAAACGAGACAATAAATCTGTATTAGGATTTATTATAGGAACTGTTGTTTCGGAAAAACCATTAAAAATAAGTATATTAAATGGTCAAGTTATAGTGGATAGTGGTTATAAGTTTCAAAATGCTACTTTTGAAGTTGGTGATAGTGTAGTGTTAATAGCAAGTGGAGACAACCAGTCTTTTTTTGTTGCTGGAAAATGCGAAAATTTCTGTGGATAAGGAGGTGTGAGGTGTTTCCTGAAATAAATATAAATATAGACCGTTTAAGTAATATAAATACAGATACAGAATATATAGAACCTTTAGGAAAAACATTTCTCTTTGACTTTAAAACAGGCACTCACAAGGTTATAGATGGAAGGCTTTTAGAATGTAATTTAACTGAAAGTATAACCCAATGGATAGAGGTTGTACTAAGGACAGAGTTAAATAAATATAAAGTTTATACAGTAGATGAGACGGAAGACTTTGGCATTTCAATATACAAGTACATAGGCAATAGGAATATACCGTTAATATATCTAGCCTCCGAACTTAAAAGAGAAATAGAAACACAGATTATAAAAAATAGATTTATTGAAAGTATTACAGATTATAATACAGAAAGAGTAAATAGAGGGTTGCATATACAATTTACAGTTGTATTGAAAAACAATAATACCATAAAAAAAGAGGTGATTATTGATGTATGAAAAAACCTCAGATGAAATTCAGACAGAAATGCTTGAGCATATTGATAATTCATATGAGAAAACAAAGGGATATTTTCTTTGGGATGTCCTGAAAGGGGTTGCTATTGGGATAAAAAATTTATATTCACAACTTTCAGTTGTGTCAAAAAAATTAGATGTTGAAAATCTTACTGGAAGTGAATTAGACCGTTTTGTGTTGCAAAGAACGGGTATACAAAGGAGAACAGCTACATTTGCTACTGGAGTATTAACAGTAGAGGGTAATGGGACAGTCGAAAAAGGAAGTTTTTTTGAAACCAAAGGTCTTATTCGATTTGTATCAACTGAAACGCAAGTAGTGGAGGGTAAAAAAGATATAATAGTACAAGCGGTTAATGCAGGTGCTAGCGGAAATGTTTTAGCTGGAACTGTAACAGAGATGCCAATTACAATAACAGGAATTAACAAGTGTACAAATAAATTAGCTTTTACAGGTGGATACAGAGCCGAAAATGACGAAGAGCTTAGACAACGTTATTTGGATGAATTACAAAAGCCGATAGTATCTGGCAATAAGAATCATTATATTTTGTGGGCAAAAGAAGTTGCTGGTGTCGGTAAGGCTAAGTGTTTTTCTCTCGCTTTTGGAGCAAATACTGTAGAGGTTTGTATAATTGGGAACAACGGCCTCCCTGCATCTACAGAACTAATAGAAAGTGTACAAAATTATATAGACCCAGGGGCTACTGGCACCGGAGAGGGACAAGCACCAGCAGGAGCATATTGTACTGTTACCACAGCGACCGAAACGACTATTAATATTACTGGTAAAATTAAATTAATATCTGGATATACATTGGAAGGCGTAAAAGAGGCTATCAAAAAAAATCTTCAGATATTTTTTGAAGAAAAATCATTTGATGTGGATTATATCAGTTTTGCACAGATTAGCAATATTATATTTAATAGTGCTGGAGTAGAAGATTATACCGACCTAGTAGTTAATGGCGGAGTTACTAATATTCAAGTAGGCGTAAGAGAAGTAGCCACTCTAGGGGAGGTAACTTTAAATGAATTTTAAAGATACTATAAAAAGTTATATAAATAAAATTTATAGAAAAGACCGCTTTACCAATATGATTTTGCATTCTGTTGGTAAAGAATTAGAACTGCTGGAGCAGGAAATAAAAGATTTTGAAAATCAGTTGTTTTTTGATACAGCCACGAATGAAGGGTTGAAAATATATGAAAGAGATTTAGGATTAAAGGCTAATAAACAAACAATAGATTCTAGAAGGCAGAATGTACAAGCCAATTGGACAGCTACTAGAGGGAAAGTTTTTAGGCTTAAAGATATCCAAAACATATGTAATGCCTGGCGAAATGGTAAAGTTTCAGTAAGTTTCAAAAATGGTGTTATTTTATTAGAATTCAATGACTTATACGGAAGACCTTCAGATTTAGATAGTGTTTTGGCTACAATAGAGGAAATAAAACCTGCTCATTTGCCTTTAAATTATGTTGTTTTGTTTCATACCTGGAGCGACACTAAAACTAAAACTTGGTCAAATTTTAATGATAACAATTGGAATTATGTAAAGGAGGGTGAGTGGTAATGGATTATACCCCTAATTATAATCTTAAAAAACCTTCATTAAATGATACAGCTGATATAGAAGATATAAATTATAATATGGATATTTTGGATAGTAAAGTAAAGTCTTTAGAAAAAGATATTACAACAAACAAAAATACTATAGATAATTTGACAAGCAACCTTTCGGATTTACAACAGTCAACGTCAAATGACCACGCCA
>CALWGN010000162.1 GCA_944380055.1 uncultured Lachnospiraceae bacterium | reverse complement strand
ACGCTTCACAGCTATCATGCCACAGCATTAATAAATATACTATATCTTTTCTATAATTGCAAGCACTTTTTAAATTTTTTTTTAATTTTTTTCCTAGAAAAATTTTCCCTCTTGCTATTTTATATTTTTACATTATATATAGAAGAAACTAACTTCCTTTTTCAATCTGTCTACTACAATATTGCCACGAACACCTTATTATAAACGTACCATTTGTAAATATTCTAATGGCTGGAATTTATGCTTTTTATAAATGTTCATTACTTCTTTATTTTCTGGTGATACTTCTAAACGAAAAACACAATCTTCTTTTTTAT
This sequence comes from uncultured Lachnospiraceae bacterium, assembly GCA_944380055.1. Classification (GTDB taxonomy): domain Bacteria; phylum Bacillota; class Clostridia; order Lachnospirales; family Lachnospiraceae; genus Fimimorpha. Next base: position 3,668 of record CALWGN010000162.1, on the reverse strand, counting down.
AGTGTTCAAATATCCAATAAAATATTTGATTTACATATCCCTTTCCTCTACTTTCTTTCACCAAGTAAATTTCTTCTATAAAATTCATTCTTTTGCCAAATTCTGATGCCCAAGATTGAGAGATCAAACAATATCCTATTGGCTTATCTTCTTCCTCTATTATTAATCCTGTACAATAGATATTATTTTTATCAATAGCACCGTTAAAATTTCCTTCAAATGCTTTTTGGTTTGGTCCATGAATGCAAGCTTCACTACTATACATTTCCGTTGCCATTTTTATATAAGTATCTTTGTCCTTTTCTTCAAATAATCGAATATTCATATTATCCTCTCCCTTAATTATTTATATTTCATTGTCTATTCGTCCATTATAACATAAAAAATATACCCTGTCTTTAAACTTCCTCTTATTGACTACATAATTATTTCTCTATATAATAAGGAAAGTATTATTTATTTTCTAAACGGAAATCAATGTACTTTTCGTATTTTATAATAAAGGAGTCTAAATTATGTGGTTAGCAAGCAATTGGAAAGATTATGAGGTACTAGATACTTCAAAGGGTGAAAAGCTAGAACGTTGGGGAGATTATTTACTTGTGCGTCCAGACCCACAAGTGATTTGGAATACACCAAAAACACTACGTGGCTGGAAAAAGATGAATGGACACTATCATAGAAGCAATAAAGGTGGTGGTGAATGGGAATTTTTTGACTTGCCAGAACAATGGACCATTAATTATGGCAGCTTAACATTTAACTTAAAGCCTTTTAGCTTTAAGCATACTGGTCTATTTCCAGAACAAGCTGCCAACTGGGATTGGTTTTCTAAGTTAATAAAAGAGGCAAAGCGTCCAATTAAAGTATTAAACTTATTTGCCTATACAGGTGGTGCTACACTTGCTGCGGCTGCGGCTGGTGCTAGCGTTACTCATGTAGATGCATCAAAAGGAATGGTTGCTTGGGCAAAGGAAAATGCAAAGTCCTCTGGATTAGAGTCTGCACCAATTCGTTGGATTGTTGATGATTGTCAAAAGTTTGTAGAACGTGAAATTCGTCGTGGTAACAAATATGATGCAATTATTATGGACCCTCCATCTTATGGTCGTGGTCCAAAGGGAGAAATCTGGAAAATTGAAGATGCTATTCATCCACTTGTTCAGTTATGTGCATCTTTATTATCCGATGACCCATTATTTTTCCTTATTAATTCTTATACAACTGGATTTGCTCCATCTGTTCTTTCTTATTTATTAGGAACAGAAGTAGTAAGCAAATTTGGTGGCAGTGTAGAAGCAGATGAGGTAGGGCTTCCTGTGTCTTCCAATGGACTTGTACTTCCTTGTGGCTCTTCTGGACGTTGGCAAAAGAAATAATATGATTATAAAAAGAATGCTTTCGTTTGAAGGCATTCTTTTTTGTTTTTAATAATATCTTGACAATTTCTTCCTTATAAACCTTTTCTTTTTTATTATTTTTATTTTAATATACTATTTATAATAATATATTAGTACTAATAACATCTCAATATTTTTTGCATTTTTTAAATATAATGATATTTTTATTTTATCTAAAAATAAACATAAATTTGGTAACTTTTTAACCTATATCAAATAGTATACTAACTATTTATATTAAGAAAGGAGTTATACCTATAAAGAAAAAGACATTTCGCTGTATCGTTCCATTAATTTTAGTTCTATTTATGATTATTACCGATCCATAGTTATCCCAATTTACAGCACATGCCCAAAATAGTGGAGATTATTATGAGAACGAAAGTTTTACAATATTAGAAGAAAGAATAAATTCTTCTAAAAAAAGATGGTATATTACACACAAAGACACTGGTTAAAAAGTTTTTCAATCAAAAGCCTTACCTTTCCAACAAGTTGGTCTTCTCATACAACATAAATTTTAGAAAGACATATACCACATGTTTATTATACAAAAATAGAGAAAAATTAATCGAGATAATTTTTTAACATTTTACCCAAAGTTTCGCCTGATTGTCCACAATTTCCACTCTACAATCCCCACCAATTGGGAATGTTCCCATTGGTGAAGTATGTCCAAAATCTGCCCCATATAATAGGACCATATGAGAAAATAAAGGGTTACCCTCAAAAAACTTACCTAGCAAATGTAAATGATTGCGAAGGGATTGGTCTTTGCTTCTTCCAATAACAATTCCTTTTAACCTAGAAAATCCATCTATATTCATTAACCCTTGTAAATTCATAAAAAATTCTCTTACAAAATCTCCACCAGATAAGTTATCATCTTCAATAAAAAGTATGCTATCTTCCATTGATGGCATATAGGAAGTAGTTGCAATATTCATTAGAGTTCGTAAGTTTCCACCAATTACTCTCCCTTCAAATGTTTCACTGTGTGAGTTTTCTTCTCGAATTCTGTTCCCCTTGCAAATGACAACCATTCCTTCATTATTATATATATCCTCATACATGGTTGCATTACTATCTTCTTGACCATCATAAGAGCCCCACTGCTTTGCTTCTTTCCACTGATACCATCCATTTGTTGCCACTGCCTGCAAAAATGCTTCTTCTGTATACTTTATATCTACTACATTATTTACTCCAAAGGTTGAAAAGTGAGGCCCTGAATAGGTAATAAGCCCTGTCTTTTCTAATATGGCGTTTTGTAACGAAGTAATATCAGAATGTCCACATAATACTTTTGGGTTGTTCTCTATTATGGAAAAATCTAAATGTTCTAATATGGTATGACAATCAAATCCTCCTAGAGCAGTTAAAATCCCTTTTACATTTTTATCTAAAAATGCTTCTTCTAAATCCTTTGCTCGATAATAACTACTATCTGTTTTTGCTCTATCCATATTTGGATGGCATAGAGAAGAAAAAGAAACAACAAATCCCATTGCTTCTAATTTCTCTTTCGCTCTTTGTATTATATCATCTTCTAGGAATGAAAAAGCAAGAGAAGGTGCAACAATGAGTATCTCATCTCCTGCTTTTATCCTAGGAGGTATTATTCTATTCATTCTAGGTTCCTCCTATTATTTTTTCATAATATAATATATTTATGTTTCTTTCTTTTATTATTTCCTCATTACAGACGTTACATTATCTGTAGCTATCTTTCTACTTTATACCATACGAATTTTCTTCTTTTAATTAAAGCCTCGAAATCCTTTTCCAATAATCTCACTACTATTTGTAATAAGCATAAAAGCTGTTGGCTCTGTCTTTTTAATAAAGTTTCTAAGCTGTACTGCTTGGCTACGTTTCATAACTGTTAGTATCACTGTTTTTTCTTTGTGGCTAAATGCCCCCTCTGCATGATATATAGTAGCACTTCGATTTAATTCCTTAAATATATATTCACAAATAGGTTGTGGGTCGTCACAAACTACTGTAAAATACTTACACAGATTAATACTTTCAATGGCACTGTCAATAACTAAAGATTTTGCCATTAACCCACAAAAAGAAAATAATCCAGTTTGTGCATCAAATACAAAGCATGCTGCTACTGTAATAAAGAAATCAACTAAAAACAATGCAGTTCCTATATTAAACGTAGTATATTTTTTTAATACCATAGCTATAATGTCTGTTCCACCACCAGATGCCCCTACATTAAATAGAATTGCTGCACTAAGTGCTGGTAAAAAAATA
>CALWGN010000161.1 GCA_944380055.1 uncultured Lachnospiraceae bacterium | reverse complement strand
CAAAGATTGAAAATCATCATAATACCGAAATGAATTGTATTCATTCCAAGTGATTGACATACTGGCAAGAAAATTGGTGTAAAGATTAGACACGCTGGTGTCATATCCATAAATGTACCAACTAATAATAAAATAATATTAATTAATAACAAAATAACATATTTGTTGTTACTAATAGATAACAATCCTTCTGAAACTAATTCAGGAATATTTGTAAATGCCATAACCCATGACATAATACTTGATACACCAATTAGGAAAATAATAATTCCTGTCATTTCTGCACTTTCTTTAAAAATGGCTGGAAGGTCTTTAAATTTTATTGATTTATATACAAATAATGACAATATTAGACTATATACTACTGCTACTACAGAACCTTCTGTTGCAGTGAACACCCCTGCAATAATACCACCAATTACAATAATAATTAATAGTAAACAAGGAATTGCTTGAATTAAAACATTAATTTTTTCTTTATTTGTAAACTTAGATGTACTTCTATAACCATGTTTCTTTGCTAAGAAGAAAATAACACTCATACACGCAAGTCCCCAAAGAATTCCTGGGATATATCCTGCCATGAATAATGCTGCTACTGATGTTCCACCACTAACTAAAGAAAATGTAATCATAACATTACTTGGTGGAATTAATAACCCTGTTGGTGCAGTAGCAATATTTGCTGCTGCTGAGAAGTTTGGATCATACCCTTCTTCTTTTTCAATTGGTCCAATAATAGATCCCATAGCAGATGCTGCTGCTGTACCAGACCCTGAAATAGAACCAAATAACATATTTGCAATTACGTTTGTTTGTGCCAACGCACCTGGCGCTCGTCCTGTCACTAATTTAGCTAAATTAATTAATCGAACCGCAATACCACCTTTATTCATAATATTACCAGCTAAAATAAAAAATGGAATTGCTAATAAACTAAATGTGGAAATTCCTGAGAAAATTCTTTGTGCTCCTGTTACAACGGCAATGTCTGTATCCATAATTGGAAGGATTGCACATACAGAAGAAATTCCTAAGGCAACTGCAATCGGTACACCAGAAATCAATAAGATTACTAGCAATATTAAAATAATTAAACCTGAAACTAATGCTATACTCATGTTCTGCTCCCTCCTAATTGTCTTTCTCTTCTGTCTTTCCTTTTGCTAAATCAATAATATTTAAAATAGAATATATTACGATTAAGATTCCAGAAAGTGGTACTACTGCATATACAACACCCATTGGTACACCAAGAGAAGCTGTCACTTGTGTCATTGTAAGGTCCATAATCTTTATTCCACCATAGACCATAACACCACCTGCAAGTATCATGATTAAACATTCAATTACAATTTCTAATACTTTCTTTATTGTTCCTTTTAATTTATCTGCTAAAAATCCCATACGCATATGATCTCTTTTTCCAAAGATATAAGCAGATGCTAAAAGTGCCATCCATGTAAAACTATAAGTTAACAACTCTTCAGAAACTGTACTTGGCTTACCTAAGAAATAACGTACAGCAATTTGATAAGTTCCTACAATTACCATGAATACAAAAATAATTGCACAGACAGAACTTAATACAATATCGATTCCTTTTCGGATACTGTTTAGTGTTTTCATCTTACTTTGTATCCTCCTCTGCATATTTTTCATTGACTTCTTGAATATGATTATATATTTCTTGAATTCTTGGGTTATTTTTTAACATTTCATCTTGAACGCCAATTACTTTATTTCTGAATTTTTCAATGTCTACTTCTATGAATTGAACACCCATTTCTTCTTTTGCAATACGAATCGCTTCGTCTACTTGCTCATCCCAAGAAGCAAGTTCTACTTCTGTTGATAAACGAGCAGCTTCTTCAAAAATCTTGTATTCTTCTTCACTTAAACTATTCAAAAATTTTAAATTAGCAATTAACATGTCTGGCACCATTTGATGCTTGTTATAAGAGAAATATTTCGCAACTTCCCCATGCTTATTATTTGTTAACGCTAATTCGTTATTTTCTGCTCCTTCAATTACACCTTGTTGTATTGCAGTGTATACATCACCAAAGCCCATTGGAGTAGCAGCACCACCAAATGCATTTACCATATTTACACTTGCAGGACTTTGTTGTACACGAATCTTTAATCCTTCTAAATCTTCTGGTGTATTGATTGGTTGTGTTGCATAAAAATTACGTGTTCCTGCGTTATACCAAGTAAGTACTCGAAATCCAGATTCATCTGTTGATTCATAAATCTTTTTCATATATTCAGTATCATTCATTACTGCGTGGTATGCCTCTTCTGATGTAAATAAATATGGCATACTAAAAATTTCATATACGCTTGCGAATGTTTCTAAATTTGCTGTTCCAGCTACTACAAAGTCAATGGCTCCTGTTTGAGTAAGCTCGATTGCTTTTTGTGCAGAACCTAAAATTTCATTTGGGAAAATTTGAACTTCATATTTGTCGCCTAAATGTTCCTCTACATATTCTTTGAATTTTAAAAGTCCTAAATGCTCTGGATGTGTTTCAGATTGTGCATGGGAAATACGAACGATTCGCTTTCCATTGTCCACAAAAGAGCATCCAGTAAGCCCTAGTACATACACAAGACAAAGAGCTACAGCTAAAATTCTTTTTAAATGTTTCATTGTTCTGTTCCTTTCATACTTATAGAAATTAGTTGTGTGACGTTTTAGAAATATGATTTGTAAATAATACGTCACGGATGTCAATAAATGACATTTCCAGCTCACAGTAAAAGACAAGCTTCAATTATTAAGCACTACTCTATAAAAAATTCATTAAAAGTATGTGCAAATTCTACGATATTATAGATGGCATCATTGATTTTTATCATTGATAAACTTCACTATATTTCATCATAAAATGTTTCCACTTATTTTACTGTATTCTAGTTGTAAATACTTTACATTACCTTTACACTGCCTTTACATTATACAGAATTTTTTTATAAGATGCAAAAACTTTTTCATCATGACTTTTCACAATTTTTATCTCTAAATTTTGTACATTTTTTATATTTTTATTCTTTTTGATAGATTTTGTCTATAATTTAACAAAATTTATCCTTGTATAAGTTTTCCTTTATTGTACTATTTTAATAAAAATATAAGTTATATCTTTGAAATATCTATATTCTTACAAATTATTTTCTAATAAAATTAGTTTTTTTTAATGTAAAAATATGCGAATTGTTATAGAAATATTTTAGAAATTTTAACAAAATATGTAATGTAGTTTAGGATATATATCTTTTCCACTGATATATCCGTATACTTCAATAGAATTACGCATAATTATTTATTTTTCAGTATATTCTTCTTAAATATCATCCCATAAATTTTTACTTTAAAAACTATATAGTTTCATCATTAATATAAAAGATATAGACGGCAACCGTCCTACACTTTTTCAAAAATTTCACAAAGAAAGTATAAAAAGCGAAGAAATTCACTTTTTCTATGCCTATCGTTTCAACTCTCAATGAAAAAGTTTCCTATACATGAAAAAAACTCCTCTTATACATAGTATAAGAGGAGTTTTTTATTTATAATTATTGTCCTAATTGAGAAGCTACTTCAGCTGCAAA
>CALWGN010000160.1 GCA_944380055.1 uncultured Lachnospiraceae bacterium | reverse complement strand
AATAATACCAATTCTATTTGCTACGGCAACTAATGTTCCTGCAGTATCAAAAAAGTCTACGAATACAAATGAGAAAATAACCACTGCACATTGAACAGGATCTGCAAATAATTCTTTAAAGCCTTGTAAAAATGCACCTGTTGTAGAAATTGTAAAATCAAAATTAAATGCTTTTTCTGGTAATGTTGGCATACCTTCTATCTGGAATACTGTTCCACATATAATACCTATAATTGCTGTAATTGCCATACCAATAAATACAGCCGAAGATACTTTTCTTGCTAATAAAGCAATTGTAATTAAAATACCAAATACAGCTAATAAAACTGTTGGATCTTTCAAATTCCCTAAAGTTACACCTGTAGATTCACTTGCAACAATAATTGCTGAATTTTTTAAACCTACAAAAGCGATAAAAAATCCAATACCTGAACCAATAGCTAGCTTAAGCTGTTGAGGAATCGCATTGATAATTGTTTTACGGATTTTTGTAACTGAGATAATAACAAAAATTAATCCTGATAGAAATACTGCTGCTAATGCTGCTTGCCATGAGTATCCCATTTGTCCACAAACTGTATATGCAAATAATGCATTTACACCCATACCAGCTGCTAATGCTACAGGGTAGTTAGAAACAACACCCATAATAATTGATGCAATTGCTGCTGAAATCGCTGTTGCCATAAACACTGCTTGAGAGTCCATACCTGCGTCCTGTAAAACTGATGGGTTTACACCTAAAATATATGCCATTGCCAAAAAGGTTGTTAAACCAGCAATTAACTCCACCTTTACAGTTGTCTTCTTTTCTTTAAGATGAAATATCTTTTCTAGCATCTTTGTCCTCCTTCTTCTTATTCCGATATTCTCGTTGAATTTTATCTGCTACTTAGTAAAAAAATACCAATAAAATTCGCGATGCTGTAAGACAGCCCTTATTATATCTCATCTTAACCTGATATACAAGGTACTTCTTTTAAAATTTTTTAATATTTTTTATCTTTTATTAATTATTATATAATTATACTAGTATTTATCCTAAAAATAATTAATTTTTTACAAAATAAAAATGCTGATTATCTATTAGCACTGTCAAACTAATTACAAACAATTTGTAATTCTTTCATATATTTAAATCAAGCTAATACTATTTGTAATTATTACCATTATTTAATTATTAAATCAAATATATAGATTGCTTTCTTTTTTTATATATCCATTTTTGTACTAACTCTTCTTTCTCATCATCCAATAAATCCTTCTTTAACAATGTTTCTAACGGCTCACTTTGTATTATTTCACAGCATAGCATATTTAGTAATTTTTCTTTGCAAACATTTCCAATAGAATTTTTAAATAACCAACCATATAGCATGTGATTCCAATACCATTGGACATCTCTTATATAAGTTCCTTCTCTAGGCATTAATTCATCTTTATATGTATTCTTCATATATCTGCGATAAAACTTAATTCTCTGTTTAATTTCACAGAAAAATTCCCATAACCGTTCTTCCCTTACCTCAAAATCATCTGTCCATATAAACTCATTGCATCCCATAGGATATCCAGCTACTCTATATTCAAATGTTTCTACTTGGAATTGTTTCATCCAATCTACTTCCCATAAAAAAGTTACAATACAAGAAAAAGTAATACTATTAATAACTCCCCTTTGCTCTATATAAAATGAAATGCAAATGTAGTACCAATTATTATCATCTAATATTTGATTCCTATTGTTCACCCATATTATAGATTCTCCTAATAAATGTTCTTTTGCATACTGTTTTAATGTATTAAGTATTTCTCTTTTCTTTTGATTCATTGTAAATCGCTTCTCCTTACTAAAATTATATAGTTTTATTATATCAAATATATTTTTTTAGTTTGTATACATTTTTAATTTTTACTCTACATTATGAAGCTTATACATGATAGAAATAATAAAATATGAATGATATTTATTTTTCTTACAATATAGTATTTTATTAGATAATGAAACAAAGTGGACAGTACGCATCTAACTTTCTATATCATAAAAGCACCTTCCATCTATAACAAACATAAATGTAAGGTGCCTTCTCAATCATCCTATATTAAGTTATACTTTTTGTAAAATTAAATTTTTTCAAAACGTTCTACATCAACAACAAAAATTGTTGCTCCACCAACTTCAACTGTTACAGGAAAATGAGCATAACCACTCATTCCAACCATAGGTGATGGTGTATATACAATACGTTTTCTTTCTCCACATTGTTCTTCAATAATATGTATTGCTTCATCTACCTTTTCTTCTTCTGTACCAATTAGAAGTGTTGTATTCCCTGAACGAAGAAAACCACCAGTTGTTGCTAATTTTGTTACACTAAATTTGTTATTATTTAATTCTTCTATTACTCTACTTCCATCTTCATTTCTAACAATTGCATATATAAGTTTCATAATACATTCCTCCTTATTATAAATAAATATATTTAGATAAAGACTATATTTGGTATTACTAACATAATATTCTTCTATAATTTCACAAATCACTATATCGATTTATCTATGATCTTATAGTGAGATTTATTATTAGGAGTATTATTAATTCTAATTATACACAATTTTCTAAAATTTTCAAGTATATTTCAAAATTTTAATACAATCTTTATGGGAATAATATATTTCTTTATACAGTATTCTCTACTGCACCATCCATTTCTTCTATTTTTCTAACTTTTTCTTCCTTTCTTTTCTCCCATTTTTTATAAAGTATGATACCTATAATACTAAAAAAAATAGTAATTCCATAAACTATTACTGCAACTTTATATTGCTGAAGCCCTAATGCATCTCCGACAATGGTTGAACTAACCACAGATGGAATTCTAGCAATTGATGTTAAAATTATAAATTTTTTTAACGGAATTGTTGTTAGCCCAGCAAGATAAGTTAATGCATCTTTTGGCGTTCCTGGAATTAGAAAAATAACAAATATAAAAAAGTCTCTCTTTTTTTCATCATGTAAAATTCTAATAGAATTTATCTTCTCTTTTGATACTATAATTTCAACAAATTTATGTCCTAATTTCTTTGTTAATAAAAAAATAAAAGAACTTCCTAACCCTGCACCAATTAAACATAGTAAACTTCCTGGTATAGTAGAAAATGCATATCCAGCTGCTACTTCTAGAGGTTCTCCTGGAATAATAGCAACAACTATTTGTAAAAATTGCATTGCTACAAATGCAAGCCAACCTAAAGCACCATGAGAAACTACCCATTTACGAAACTCTTCTGGGTTTGATGCCATTTTAATCATAGGTTTTCCTACTACTACTGCAACAACAATCATAAATACAATAAATAATAAAAAAGAAATAATAGTATATATCTTTCGTTTTTTTTCATAATTACTCATCTTTTATACCTCTCTTTGCTAATTTCTTTTTTATTGTAAAAGCACATAATATGGATGCTCTAAAATAATATTTTTTTATTATACTTCTATTTCTTCAACATTGTTTTTCATATTTACTATATTTTTCCTACAATTTTCTTAATATTTTTTTAAATTAGACAAAATGCTATATGGTATTTTTAAATTTCCTCTTCCAATTCCCAACTTAATATGTGGCTTATTCTCTCCATGAAAATCAGATCCGCCAGTGATTAACAAATTATATTTGTTAGCTAACTGTCTTGTTCGTTGTTCATCATACCATGTATTAGTAGAATAAATAGCTTCAATACCAATCAAACCAAATGTTGTACATTCTTCTACTAGATTATCTAACTCATTTTCTGTTAGACGATACCTCATTGGATGAGCCAATACAGGGCATCCTTTATTTCTTAAAATACACTGGATTGCTTCTTTTACTGAGATTTCTTCTTTTGGAACAAAACAACAACCTCTATCTCCTAAGTATTTATCAAAAGCTTCCTCCGTAGATGATACATAACTATTTTCTACTAAATATTTCGCCAAATGCATTCTTGTAATTACTCCTATTGGAAAAAGTTCTCTTATTTTTTCAAATGTAATAGAAAATCCTTGTTGCTGAAGACGTTCTATTATTTTTTCATTTCTTTTATTTCTTATATGCTCAAATTCATCCAATGTTCTTTGTAATTTTTCACTTTTATAGTCGATTCCATATCCTAAGATATGGATTTCTTTTCCGTTATATTTTGCTGATAGTTCAATTGCTGGTATTACCTCAACATTTTGCTTTTTTCCCTCTATTATTGCAGTCTCTACACCATCAACTGTATCGTGATCTGTAAGGGCAAAGGCAGCTATATTAGATTTTTTTGCCAGTGATACCAATTCCTTTGGTGTATATGTACCATCAGAAGCATTGGAATGAACGTGTAAATCTATATATTTCATATAATACTCCTTTCTATATTTTAGGTTATATTTTCTTATACTTAATTAATATTATTATTTATAAGGTTATAGATTATTATATCCATATGTTTATAAACTAACAATCCTAAATAAAAAACTTTAGTTTCTATAAAACCCAAAAAAGCTCTTCAAATTTTTTACAAAACTTAAAGAGCTTTTTTATATTTAATTAAACTGAGAATAATATAGCTGAGAATAAAATCCCTTTTGTTCTAGAAGTGTTTTATGGTTACCCATTTCAATAATTTCACCATCTTTTACTACTAAAATTAAATCTGCATTTTTAATCGTTGATAATCGGTGAGCAATAATAAAACAAGTTTTATCTTCCATTAGTGTTCTCATTGCCTCTTGTATTTGGATTTCCGTTCTCGTATCTACATTAGACGTTGCCTCATCTAAAATAAGCATTTTGGCATCTAGTAACATAGCTCTAGCTATTGTAATTAACTGTTTTTGACCTTTGGAAATATTCGTTCCATCATCGCTTAATACTGTATCATATCCATTTGGTAATTTCATAATGTAAGAATGTATTTTTGCAGCCTTTGCTACACGAATAATATCTTCCATTGTAGCATCTTCTTTTCCATAGGCGATATTTTCTTTTATTGTTCCATGAAATAGCCATGTGTCTTGAAGAACCATAGCATAGGACTTTCTAAGACTTTCCCTTGTCACATCTTTCACATCATGTCCATCTACTGTAATACTTCCATCAGTAACATCATAAAAACGCATCAATAAATTAATTAATGTTGTTTTTCCTGCACCAGTTGGTCCTACAATGGCAATCAACTTACCTTGTGGTGCTTCTAAACTTAAATTATGTATAATTTCTTTTCCTTCTACATAACCAAAACTAACATTTTTAATTTCTACGTTTCCATATATATCATCTAATATTTTTGCACAATCTTTATCAGGGACTTCAGGTAATTCATCAATTAATCGAAATACTCGCTCGGCTGCTGCAATTGCTGATTGTAATTCACTCATAATGATTGCTGCTTCATTAATTGGGCCTGAAAATTTTCTAGAATATAATACAAAAGAAGATATATTACCTAATGTCATATGGCCAAATAAATATAAAATAGCTCCACATACAGTTACTAAAGAAAGAGAGATATTGCTAATTAAGTTTACTGTAGGTCCGACCATACTTCCCATATAATCTGCTTTATAATAAGCATCTACTGCTTCTATATTTTTCTTTTGGAATTTTTTAATTGTATTTTCTTGTTGCCCATAAGCTCGTAATGTTTTTTGTCCAGATAACATTTCTTCTATAATACCATTTAATTCTCCTAGCTTTTTAGAGCGTTGCCTAAAAAGAGGCCTTGTGATTTTTGTAAGCTTCTTGGTGAAAAATATTGCCATTGGCACTGTAACAACAAATACTAATACCAGAGGTGGTGAAATAATAATCATCATAACAAGTGAGCCTACTACTGTTATGACACTTGCTAAAATTTGTACTAAATCAGAAGATAAAATTGTATTCACTGTGTCAATATCATAAGATATTTTGCTAATAATATCTCCACTTGGATTCATATCAAAATACCCTACTGGCAATTCCATTAAATGAGCAAATACATCTTTTCTCATATTATATACAACATTTCTTGTAATATAAAGCATAACAACAGATAATAGGTACGCTGTAATAGATGCAAGTGCATAAATAATTATCATTAATATACAATAAAAAAATACTTTATTAAAATCTACATCTCCTATGCTTGTTCCTATTGCATCAACTGCAAATCCAGATAGCATTGGACCGACTAATGATAATATATTGGTTGTCCCACTTAATATAATAGCCAATGCAATGAACCACTTGTATTGAAGCAAATATTTACTAAGGCGTATTAATGTTCCTTTCTTATTCATCCTTTTCACCTCCCATTTGTGAATGACTAATTTCACTATAAATAGGACAATTTTTTAATAGCTGATCATGAGTTCCATAGCCTATCATTTTCCCTTCATCCATGACAATGATTTTATCAGAATTCATAATAGAGCTAATGCGTTGAGCAACAACAATAGTGGTAGTATCTTTATAATGCTTAGTAATTTCACTTCGTAAGGATGCATCTGTTTTATAATCTAATGCACTTGAAGAGTCATCTAAAATAAGAATGCTTGGATGATTTGCCAATGCTCTCGTAATTAATAACCGCTGCTTTTGCCCACCACTTAAGTTAGCCCCTTTAATTGCTAACGGAAAGTCTAATCCTCTTTCACTTATAAAAGAATAGGACTGAGCATGTTTTGCTACTTCTAGTACATCTTCTTTAGAAACGTTTCGTCCAAAACTTATATTTTCATAAATAGTATCTTTAAAAATAGTATCATTTTGAAAAACAACACCAAATAAATTTCTAAGAGTAGAAATTGGATAACTTTTTATATTTTTTCCATCAATATAAATATTTCCTTTGTCTACATCATAAAAACGCATAAGCAAATTAATAATTGTCGATTTACCAGATCCAGTTGCTCCTATAATTCCTAATGTTTCTCCCTTCTTTAAAGAGAAGGAAATATTTTCAATAGTTTCTTCTTTTTCATATCCAAAAGTTACATCTTCAAAAACAATATAATCCAAATCCTTTTTCTCACTTGGAATTACCAATTGTTCTTCTTCATACGCTAATACTTCTGCAATACGCTTTCCTGATGCATATGCTTTTGAATACATAACAAATAGACGAGAAAGAAATAAAATAGAATTTAATACCATTGTAACATAAGACATAAAGGCAACAATTGTTGCTGGCTCTAGCTGTCCATTGTTTACTCGATAAGCACCTACCAATATAATTAGAACTAATCCTAAATTAAGTAAAAAACTCATAATAGGATTCATTGCATTCATAAACAATCCTGCTTTTTGATCTTTTGTTACAACTTCTATATTAATTTCATTAAACTTTTCTTTTTCAAAATCTACTTTTGATAGTGCTTTGATAACTCGAATTCCAGTAATAACTTCTCTCATTAATCGAACAAATCTATCATTGGCTTCTTGCACTTTTGTATACATGGGAATCCCCTTTTTTGATATTGTATATACTCCAATTGACATAATTGGTAACAAGGCTACCATTACTAAAGTTAATGTAACATCCATAGTAAAACTCATAAAAATACCACCAATAAGCATAATTGGTGCACGAACCCCAAGACGTTGCATCATACCAAACATTTGGTGCAAATTATATGTATCTGATGTTGCTCTTGATATTAATGATGGTGTAGTAATTCCTTCTACCTGTCTACTAGACAAATACATTATTTTCGTAAATAAAT
>CALWGN010000159.1 GCA_944380055.1 uncultured Lachnospiraceae bacterium | reverse complement strand
CCTCAGAATAGGTTTCCCCATTAGGGGATTGTCCCATTGTTATTTGTACAAGTTCTCCCAACTTACGCTGTTCCCAAGTTTGAAACAGAAAAAACTATATACAATTTAATTTAGAACAGTTTTATAGTGAATAAAAATACAAAAGGTTTCTATCCTGTCGCTGATGAAGAGTAATGAGGTTGTCAAGGTTTTCAAAATATGTTCCAATACAACACTGTTCTTCCAAAGAAGGAATCATTAAAGAATAATCCGCATACTCTTGAGCATTTACTCCTGGTTGCCCTGAACGTTGAGAAGTTATAGTAATATATCTCTTATACTGTGATGTCAAAGTTGTTTGGAACACAAAATTTGCATCATATTTTTCTCTTATTTTCGCTCGAATTAAAAAACCTGCAAAATATACAACGCCATCAGATTTTCGATAAATAAAGGATTTTCCAACACTTGCACCTGTTCTGGCAAATAAAATATCACCTTCTTCTAGCAAATAATTCTGTGATTTAGAAATGTCTGTATCTGGTGAAGTAAGATCATCATTCTTGAACTTATGGGTTGAATCATCTATATCTGTAATTCTTAGATATTTATTAGTTCCATCAAATTCAATTGCAGCTGCATTTAATCCATATTCAAAAGAAAACGCGATCTCACCCAACTTACGCTGTTCCCAATATTGGGTAAAATAATGAAAAACTGTTAAGAATGAATTGAATAAAAGTGTATTTTTATTCAATTCATAACTTAGAAAATAGATTAATCACAGGATTTTACTATATTTTATATAAAATAATCTTACAATTCATCTATCTTATATACTGTGTATCCTTCATAGTAATAGCTAGTATCAATTCCCTTCATATAAAGTTCTCTGCTGCTAATATCATCAGTCAAAGCCTGTTTAAGAAGGTGTTTAATTTCAATATCTTTAATTGGACTACGTTCCATTGCTAAAAGGTAATCATTTTTATCGACATTGCTCCAATCAATAACTTTGTGAAGTTCTTTTTTTAAAATTAAATCTAGCCAAATGCGTGTACTACGCCCATTACCTTCTCTAAATGGATGAGCAATATTCATTTCAACGTATTTTTCAATAATTTCGTCATAAGTAGTTTGAGGCATTGATTCTATATTTTTTAAAGCAGTTTCAAGGTATATAACAGGAGCAAAGCGAAAATTCCCTTTTGCTAAATTAACGGTACGTATTTTTCCAGCAAATTCATAAATATCTGAAAATAAGTATTCATGAATTTTGGAAAGTGTATCAAAAGTTCCAGCTGTTAATGTATCTAAATATCCATTTTCAAACATTTCCATTGCCTTTTTCTTACTTATTTTCTCTTCAATACGAGCCAATTCAACGGAATTTGTAATACCTAGTTTATTTTCTAGTGCCATTTTGACCTCCTTTCTTATATAAACATTTTTTCTAACATAGATTTTTTTATATTTTGTAATTTTTCTAACTTTCGCTGATGAAGGGTGATAAGGTTATCTAACTGTTCAAAATACATACCTATCAATGTTTGCTCATCCACACAAGGCATCACTATCGGAAAGTCCACAAGGATATTTTGATTCAAATGTTTTATAGTTCCGCCAGTTGCTTTTTTATCAACATAGTCCATTAAAAATGGAGCTTTTAAATACTGAAATAAGTATTTTCCATCAACTTCTTTTTCGTCTTTTATTACCACATTAAACACACCGGCATTTAATGTTGCAGGCATTGATAAACCTTGAACAAACGCCACTTTTCCAAGTGTTCCGTCCTTCGTTATTAGAATACTTCCATTCTCAATTTTTATATTCTTATCTTGTTCATAGCGCTCACGTTCTACATAGTGACAAGTAGCATAATTTATTCGTCCATCTTCAAAGTCAGTACCTGTTACTAGGAGATAATCTCCGCTATCAAGGAACTCTGATGTACGCAAATTCTGCCAACCTATTCGTGCATGCATTGTTGCAACCTCTGACAACTTACGCTGTTCCCAATCATTAGTAAATCCTTTAAATCTAATCTGTGGAATTTTACTCTCATTTTGTGGAAACATTTTTTCTAACATAGATTTTTTTATATTTTGTAACTTTTCTAACTTTCGCTGATGAAGGGTAATAAGGTGGTCAAGCTGTGAAAAATACTCTGCAATTTGAGCTTGTTCTTGTTCACTTTTTGAAACCAATATTTCTATCTCACTAAAGGCAGGATATTTTAAATTCCAGTTGTCGGAAGTTATTCCCTGTGAGTTTATTTGAAAAGTATGTATCATTTCTGGCAATTTGAATTGAAAAGCTAAACACTTTGAATTTATCCCCGAATTTGGCGAAAGTACCGTATATGCTGGACTTACAATACCTTCATAGGGAGAATAACCACTTGCACCTTGCCACATTCTCATTGAGTTATAAGCAATATCTCCAACACATACTTTTTTGTATTTTGACTTATCATCATTTGAATTATCATGTCTACCAAGTTCAGAGAATTTCTTGATTCCATCGTTGATTGTAACTGAAATCAACTCTCCATCAGGCATACTTTCAACTCGTTCAGTAAAGCATTCTCCCAACTTACGCTGTTCCCAATCATCACTAAATTCACGAAAACGAATATCAGGTTTTTTCTTTTTCTCCATATTATTTTCCCCTCAATAGCAATTGAAACTCGCTAAGTCCTTTCTTATCAAACTCATTTCCTTCTAATTCATCAATCATTTTACACAATAATGCTTCTGTTTCTTGTATCTCTTTTTCTAAATCAAGAAGAGTAGTATTATATTTTTTTTGTAATTCCTCAACTTTACGAACCAAATTATTTATAATAGAGTTAGGTAGCTTATTTAAATTAGAAATAAGACCTGTAATCCATTTTTCTTTTAACAGCATTTGTGCTTGCTCATCGGAAAGCTTTTCTATGGTTTCTTTTGTTAATAAATGAAGTTTAGCTGTTTCATTTTTTTATAGTAGTTTTTAGCTCTTTCTCTTTTTTTATGAGGAAATCTGCCTGCTTTAATTTTGAAATAAAGGAAGCAAGTTCATCGGTAGAGTCCTCTTTGGAAAGTTCTTTTAGTACCTTAGTTACTTCTTTTGGGACAAAAGAATCATTGGAGTCATTTAATACTTCACTATCTTTTTCATCTTCTGTCATACTATCAATTAGTTCTTCGTATTTGGAAGGAATTTCAGATAGTTGGTTTTCTAAATCCTTTAAAGAGGTATATTCAGAAGAAAGTAAGGTGTTCCATACAAGTTCAAATGGAATAATATGGCCGACCCATCCATCTTGTATTTCTTGTTCTTTTCCATCTTTTTTCTTTAAAATAATATTTGGAATTACTTTTTTTGTAGCTTCAAAGCCTTCTGTTTTTAATATTTCCAAATCAGACGCAATGGTATTCCAGTCATCAAAAAATAGTTGGTATGCCTCATATTTATCTACAAGAGGAATGGATTCTAGTCGTTGGAAAATAGAATCGCTAATTACATCCTCTGTTTGTGAAACGATAAGTTCAGGCATGTTATGAATGAGTAGCTGTTCCAAATATTCGGAAAAACCATCAAAGGAATTTGCAAAGGTTTCTTTAAATTGAACAATATCTGTATGGTTATGAATAAATTCCTTTATATTATCTGTTGCCATAGTCATATATGGAGCATGGTCATGTGAGAATAAGTATTGCTTAAGAGTTGGAAATGCACTCCAATAATCGTGAAGCATATCAACTTCTGACTCAGGAATACCACCAAACATAGAAGCATAAATATCCCAGCTAGTTGTAGGTTCCGAAGAATCTACATAACGTGGAATATTTAGGTTATAGTCGTTTTGGCGAAGCTCGTCTTTGGTTACAAGCCTTGAGTAATTCGGGATAGATTCACGTTTGGCAATAGTATCTGAAATACGCTTAATATCACAGGCTCTAAGTTTATTATTTTTACCTTCCTTTATAAATCCTTTGGATGCGTCAATAATTAAGATGTCTGTGTTTGTACGCTTTTGCTTTAATACCATGATAATCGTAGGAATACCTGTACCAAAAAATATATTGGCAGGAAGTCCAATAATAGCATCAATGTGATTACGTTCAATTAAGTTTTTTCGGATCGTTCCTTCTTCGCCACCACGGAATAGTACACCGTGAGGAAGTACGATGGTCATAATTCCATCAGATTTTACATGGAATAAATCATGGAGTAAAAATGCATAATCGGCCTTTCCCTTTGGTGCAAGTCCAAACTCTGCATAACGAGGATCAAACTCTTTATTGGATGGATCCCATGCTTGAGAGTATGGAGGATTGGATACAACAGCATCTACATAAAGTGGGTCATAGGTATTTGTTGGGTCGCTATCATCAAAATATGGCCAGTCATCTTCTAAGGTATCTGCATTTCTTGTAACAATATTGCTAGGGTGAATACCACGCATAATAAGATTCATACGGGTTAGGTTGTAAGTATTTTCCTTTAACTCCTGTGCATAGTATTTAATTTTATTTTCTGCTTTCAAATATTTAGAAAGGCTTTGTCCAATGTTAATAAGTAATGACCCAGATCCACTAGTAGGGTCATAAATTTTAATTTCTTCTTTATCCTTTAGATGGTTTGCCACGATTTCAGACATAAGAAGAGAAACTTCGTGAGGAGTATAAAATTCACCTGCTTTTTTTCCAGCATTTGCTGCAAACATACTAATTAAGTACTCATAAATAAATCCAAGAACATCATAATCTTGTTTTCCATCAGTAGGAATATCCTTGATTAAATGAAGAAGCTGGCTAATTGCCTTTGTTCTAGCACCAGAGCTTTCTCCTAGTTTGCTAAGTCCTGTTTCTAATGTATGGAAAATATGTTCAAATACATGTTTATGGTTTGGAGAAATCAGACGACTAAAGGAGGATAATGCATCAGTGACATCAGAAACGTTGAAATCACTTCCTTTTTTTAACCATGTAGAATAAAGGTGTTCATAGGAGATAAAATATCCAATTTCCTGACGGATATAGTTGACTGTTTCTTCATCTTCTTCTGTTAGAGATGTCATGTCTTCATCTGTCATTTCCTGTTCTTTTTTTAACCATGAAGTTTGGTAATCTGATAAATATTTATAAAAGATAAAGCCTAAAATATAATCTTTATATTCATTTGCTTCAATTTTAGAACGCATCTTATTTGCCGATTCCCATATTTTATTGGCAAGTTGTTGTTTATTCATATAAAAAATCCTTTCCCCTTATTTTGTACATTTGTATGATGTTATACAGCATAAGTACTATCTTAACTTAGATACATATTATACTGATGATATCTACTTAGTTATTATACAATATTCCATACGCTCTTAACCAGTAAAAGTTTAAAAAATATCATTAAGTAGGTTTTATATAACAAATGTAGTAGGTTTCTTCATGTATTTATAGACAAGGAGTAAGAAAAAACTGCCCTTTCATTTCTAAATAAATAGAAGGGCAGTTTGTAAAATCTTTTTATCATAACAATTTATGTTTCATAGAGTTTGTTATCTTGCGAAAATATATTTATTATATTTTGATGTTATTTACCGTTTTCCAGCAGGAAGAGAGAAGATAAACTCAGTGCCTACTCCTTCGGTACTAATAACATCTATGTTTTCTCCATGGGCCTGAATAATTTCCTTTGTAATAGAAAGTCCAAGTCCAGTTCCCATTTTATCTTTTCCACGAGAAG
>CALWGN010000158.1 GCA_944380055.1 uncultured Lachnospiraceae bacterium | reverse complement strand
AAACTATGTACTCATCGTATTGCACTACTGCATAAATATTTGAAAGAGCAGAAAAATAATTCAGATAGGAACATTCCAACCTCATTAAGCGCCAAAATGCTAATAAATGAATATGCCAAAGTCAATTTATCTCAAATAGTAAATGAAAATTTATATAAAAAAATTCAAATTTCATCAAAGCTAATTATTAAAAGAAAAGATATAGAAGTAGAATTTCGTATTGGTAATGAGAAAAAATATATTATTAAAGATTTAAAACATTTTTATATTAGTATAAAAGAAAAAGAAAGACTAGATTTTGGAAAGAATTTAAGTTTTACTCCAACTTTTGATGTTTTTGATGAGCAATCATTACCATTAGTAAAGCAGATAATGAAAATAGTATCCTTAAATATTAATAAAAACGAACCAGGATATATACAATACAGCAAAGGGCAAATGCGAAAACTTGAGTTAAATTATGGTGTATTTGATGATATATTGCCATTACTTAAAGAGCAAACTATTTTGTTGGAGCAAAATGGATTAGAAAAGGAAGTTATAGTAAAAGAAGAAAATCCTATTATATTCGTTAAAATTGAGAAAAAAGGAAAGAAATGGTTTGAAGTTTCTGTTGATAAGAATATTATAGTATATTTAGGAATTTCTCATGCATATGTAATAAAAGATAATGTGCTATATATTTGTGATGAAACATATAAAAATCAAGTAGGTACATTTTTAAATACTATTATGAATGAAAATATAAGCAGTCGTGGAGCTATTCAAATAAACGAAAGAGAAATGTATTCATTTTGTATAGAGGTATTAGAGAAAATACAAGGTTATACACAAGTTGATGTAGAGAAAGCAGATATAGAGCCATTTATTCCTGAAAAAATGGTGACACAGTTTTACTTAGATTATAGCAATGATGCAGTTACTTGTAAGATTATTCATTTATATGGCGAACAATCAATTAATCCATTAGAAGATAACCATAAAGTAGAAATAAAACGTAATTATACAGAGGAAAGCCGAGTTGCTAATGCAATTCAAAAATATTTTTCATTTAAAAATGAAGCTGGATATTTGTATACAGAACATTCAGATGAGATTTTTAAACTTATTACTTATGGACTAAATGAATTAAGTTCTTTGGGGGAAGTGTTTGTAACAGATGCTTTTGATAGTATAAAAACATATAGTGCTCCAAAGGTGAATATTGGAGTATCTATTTTAGATGACTTTTTAAAATTTCATTTAGATACAACAGATTTTAATATAGAAGAATTATCAGAGATGATAAAAAGTTATGAAAAGCAAAGAAAATATTATCGTTTGAAAAATGGCTCATTTATTTCTTTCGATAATAATCAGTTTCAAAAAATGTATGAATTTTCAAAAGAAATTTTGCGAAGCAATGGAAATATTTTATCAGATAATACAGTTCCAAAATATCGAGCATTTTATATGAATCAATTGATGAATGATATGAATGAAGATTCTTATGCAAAATCCAAAGAGTTTCAAAGGTTTATTCATGAGTTTGAAGAAAAAAAAGAAATTTCCTACAAAATACCTAATCAATTTGAAACTATTTTAAGAGAATACCAAAAAGAAGGGTTCTTTTGGATGAAAAAGTTAAAGGATTTTTCTTTTGGAGGCATTCTAGCTGATGATATGGGGCTTGGAAAGACAGTTCAAACAATTGCTTTTCTTGTAGATGAAACGAAAAATAATGGTGGAACTTCATTAATTGTATGCCCTGCCTCTCTTATTTATAATTGGGAGAGTGAATGTAATCGATTTGCACCACATTTAAAAATAGCAATTGTAACAGGAACAAAAAGTGAAAGAAAAGATATTATAAAGAACTATGCAAATTATAATATTGTTATTACTTCATACGATTTATTACGAAGAGATTTACCTGAATATGAAAGCTGTCAATTTCATACTCAAATAATTGATGAAGCCCAATATATTAAAAATCAAGGAACACAGAATTCAAAATCAGTAAAAAAGATACATTCTAAGTATCGCTTTGCTTTAACAGGAACTCCAATTGAAAATAGACTCAGTGAGTTATGGAGTATCTTTGATTATTTAATGCCTGGATTTTTATATTCCTATCATAAATTTAAAGAAGAAATTGAACGTCCAATTGTAAAAGATAATAGTATAAAAACTCTTCAAATGCTTCATAAAAAAATAGCTCCATTTATTTTAAGGAGACTGAAAACAGATGTACTACAAGAGTTACCAGAAAAAATAGAAAAAGTTATTTATGCAGGATTAGAAGGAACACAAAAGGCATTGTATCAAGGGCAAGCATTAGAATTAAAAAAATTACTGTTAAACCAAACGGATACAGAGTATGAAAATGGAAAAATCCAAATATTATCCTATTTATTACGACTACGACAAATATGCTGTGATCCAAAGCTTTGCTATAATGACTATGAAAAAGAATCAGCAAAGTTAGATACTTGTTTAGAGTTAATAGAGGGTGGAATTAGGGGAAATCACAAAATATTACTTTTTTCTCAATTTACTTCCATGCTAGATATTATTAAAAAGAAATTAGAAGAAAAAAATATATCTTACTATTGCCTTACAGGAGCAACAAGTAAAGAAGAGAGAATAGAATTGGTAAATAAGTTTCAAAAAGATGATGTACCAATTTTTCTTATTTCTTTAAAAGCTGGAGGTACAGGACTTAACTTAACTGCTGCAGATATGGTAATTCATTACGATCCATGGTGGAATGTGGCAGCACAAAACCAAGCAACCGATAGAAGTCATAGAATTGGCCAAGAAAAAATAGTTACAGTTTATCAATTGATTGCTAAAAATACATTAGAAGAAAAAATATTACATTTACAAAAGGCAAAGGCAAATTTAGCAGATCAAATATTATCAGTAGAAAATAAATCTTTAAGCTCTTTAACAAAAGAAGAATTATTATCTATTATTAGTGAATAATAATTTGCTTATTGTATGAATTATGTAAAAAATAGTACAAATATGTTTAAAGCCTCTTGTATTTTTATACAAGGGGCTTTAAAATATTTATATATTGATAATTTATATTGTATATATCCAAAAAAGCAGGGAGGTATTTACAGATGAAAAGGATATTTGGATATTTAAAGCCCTATGTGTTTCGGATGACTATTGGATTCATTATAAAAGTGTTAGCAACTATTGCAGAATTAATAATTCCAATGTTATTAGCATATGTCATTAATGAAATTGTGCCTAAAGATAATATTGGATTAATACTTACTTGGGGCGGTATTATGTTATTATTCTCCTTTTTAGCCTTGATGGGAAATATTATAGCCAATCGAATGGCATCTAAGGTAGCTAGAAATACAACAGAAAAAATTCGTTTAGATTTATTTACGAAAAT
>CALWGN010000157.1 GCA_944380055.1 uncultured Lachnospiraceae bacterium | reverse complement strand
TTTTAGTAGACGGAAAGACACATCGTTAAAAATCGCACGATCTCCAAATCCATGAGATAAATGTTCTACGTTTAAAATACTCATAGTTTCTCCTTTAACTGTTCTTTTTCTTTTATCGTTTCCTTTTAATTTTTACTGTTTTATCTTAATTAGTATAGCATTTGCAATGTTTTTACACAAGATAAAAAACCAGCAGGAATCTCCTGCTGGCATACATTATATAGGACTAGACATTGTATAAATACTATTTTAAATTGTGATTAAAGATTCAAAATCTAAAAAATATTGATATTTCAAGGCTTTTTGCCTATTCAATGCTGTATTTTTTGTAATGGCACAAACCTCCCATACTATTTTTCCTTATTTCAACTCTGTAATTTTTCCTGCACTCATTGTAACTACTTTATTGAAATTACAATATTCTTGATAATCACCATGAGAAGCAATGATAACAGTATGTCCTTCTTTATTATATTCATTGAGTAATCCATAGATAATTGAAAGATTATCATCATCAATTCCATTAAAAGGCTCATCTAAAAGCAATACATCAGGTTCTTCCATCATTGCTTGCACCAATGCGAGCCTTTGTTTCATACCCATTGAAAAAGTACGAACTTTTTTATTCCTATGCTCATAAAGATTAAATCTTTTCAGCAACTCTATAATCCTATCTTCCTTGATTTTCTTATTGATAGACGCAAGGTATTTGAGATTATACATGGCTGTTTCACTCTATATATTAGATTGATACCTAATGTGGCAACAATCGAGGTGATGGGATTTAAACACAAGGTATAGGCAAAGTAAAACAACAAATAACATTGCAGATAAAGAACAATCAGCCTTATTGCTATAATCATTATTTCGACTTTAAAGTCTAATGGTATTCTAAAATAAACTGCACACACCAAAGCCAATCCCATAACATACACACCAACTCCTATGGCAACCGTTACAGACTTTGCAAAAACATACCCAAACACACTTTTCTTTATCCTTGTACGGACTTCAGGGTGTGCAAATGGAACGAAAAAGGCATAGATGATAGGTAGTCCATATATCATTCCATTGTAAAGATACTTTTGCGATGTATTTATATAATTCCCCAAAAAGTTACTGAAACTATGGGGATCATCTGCATATAAACAGTACTCATTTCCCATATAGTAAAATAAAAATACGGATATTAAAACTGACAAAACCAATATCATTCTTTTTCTCATTATAGATAATCCTTTCGTAGCCGCCTTGTGCTAATCAAATACATTACGATTGCAGTTACTGTAAACAAAATAATTCCTGTCATAAATGCGGCAAACTCTCTTTTATCACATACATCTATATATGACAAATAGCAGGCAGGAACAATGCTATATTGCAGATAGCTTACAAAAGGAAAGAAGCTGGATAGTCCGGCAACAACAATAGATGGAATTAAGGCAAAACCAAGGAACGGCATTGCTTGAATAAAATACACATTATGGACAACAACTATGCAGGAAGATGCAATTATATTGACCGCATTGCAGAAAAATACCAACTTCAAATACAAAATCAAAATAACCAACATACACTCAGGCAACGTATATATACCATTTGCTGTTTCATAGTACAACGTATCAGCACCACCCATCAAAAAGGCGATAATGATCTGAATGAGTATCACCCCTCCAAAAAGTGTCGCAATATACAAAGCTTGTGCAGTTAAAAGCGATTTTGCATAATTCGAATAGCCACCACGGATAACCAATAAATTTCCATATCCATTGGCTCTTTGTCTTGCTAATTCACTTGATAGGAATATACCCATCCAAGCAAAAATCAATATAATACAAACTTGAAATTCATCAGACATAGAATAAAAGTTAAATAAAAACTCAAAACCATTATAGGTAGCAAGCCAATTCTTCAACGCTTCAATATCCAAATCTACTGCGGGGTTATTAAGCTGATTGATTAAATCGGCTTTTATTGCATAGGAAAAATAGAAATTTAACCCTGTAATTAAAATAAAAACAGCAAAGAAAATAACTGTTTTGTAGGAAAAAAGATTTCGTTTATATTCCTTTTTAATTAAAGCATTTTGTTTCAATTTATTTACCAAACCTTTCTTTTTCAAACACCATTTAAGTGTATTTGAGTATCGTAAAACAAGGGTATAATCTTGATAATTTTTCTATTTATACTAAGACACAAAATTTATTAGATATTATATCAAAAAGGATAACGAGAAAACATGTGAAATTGTGAATATTAGAGGTTGATACCGTTTTGTAGCGATATCAACCTCTTTTACTATCTATATTCGTTTTTTCACCTATTTGAAGGTATTTTTCGCCTTAAGTTATTCCACAATTGTTATTAACTATTATTAGATATCACTGACTAATAATGTTTCTTCATATTTTTCCAAAATAGCCTTCTGAAACATCTCTCTTGTCTTGGAATTAATTGGATGAGTAATATCACGATACTCACCATCCATTGATTTCTTACTAGGCATAGCAATAAAAATACCTTTTTCTCCTTCAATTACTTTAATATCATGTACTACAAATACATCATCTAATGTAATGGAAACAATGGCTTTCATCTTTCCTTCTCTTGTTACTTTTCTCA
>CALWGN010000156.1 GCA_944380055.1 uncultured Lachnospiraceae bacterium | reverse complement strand
GTAATGAGTCAAACAGGAGCAAGTGGGATTGTACTTGGAATAGTAGCAATCGTATTTGGAGTTAGTGTTGGAGTGTTATCTATCATTAATGGAGCACGTTTGCTTCATGCAAAAAAAGATATTATATTTTAGCATAGGGGAAAAGGGGGGAGTTATATCCCCCTTTCCTTTTTCTAGAAGTGTTTTGCATTAAGGTGAGGAATTTATGAACACATATAAAAAGCGAAAATTATACAGTTTTATACTGTTTTATTTATATATGATAGCATTATGTTATTTTTTATTTTTTGCAGAATTTTTTGGTAGAGTAGAGACAGGGAGAGAATATCATTATAATTTGCAATTGTTTAAAGAAATTAGTAGATTTTATCATTATCGCCATGTATTAGGAATAAGAGCATTTTTATTAAATGTTGTTGGAAATATTGTTGTATTTATCCCATTTGGATATTTTTTGCCTATTATGACAATCCGTTGTCAAAAAGGCCTATTTATTACAATATTAACTTTTACTACAAGCTTAGTAGTTGAAGTAACTCAATTAATATTTAAAGTAGGAAGTTTTGATGTAGACGATATTTTATTAAATACAGTAGGTGGAATTTTAGGATATATCATATATCGAATTCATCGAAGTTGGTTTAGAAGACAATTAAAAAGAAAAAGGGAGAAAAGGTGTAGTGAAAAAGAGTGATAACATTGATTTTCAAGAAAGAAAGCATAGCAAAAAGGGGATTATCTCTTGTAGCTTACTAGTAATAGAATGTATTCTTTTTGTAGTAGGTGTTGTACAATCATACAAAAATAAAGGAAATGGTGGTATTTACTTAGGAATTATAGGAATCTTAATTGTTCTTTTTGCACTAATAGGGGCATATTTAGCTTATATGGGGTTAAAAGAGAAGGGAAAAATTAAAAAGCAGACAGCATGGTTTGGACTTTTATTTCAATTATTAGCATTAATAGGTATGTCAGCAGTGTTTATTGCAGGAACAATGAATTTTGTATAGAAAATATATAAATGTTTGGAGAGAAAAATTAGATGTATTTAGAGGAAAATAATAGTGTAAATGAGCGATTACAGCTAGCTATCAATAGGATTTCAACAATAAAAGAAGAGCATACAGTAGGTCATAATGAAAAATTATATTTTGATACATTGGCACAATTTATTGAATATATGTATGAAATAAGAAATCTTATACAATCTGGGAAATACAATCAATTATCTATGGAAGAGTTGTTACAATGGAACGAAATAATATATAAGGATGAACTAGCAAATAATTTTACTACTAGCTTTTTAAATATAAATTATTGTATTGCCTGCTTTGGAGAAAAAGAAGGAAGATTTTTAAATGGTTTGTATAAAATAATTAGAAATATTATTTCTGCTACTTTTTCCAAAAGAGATTTATATTTTACTATTTTTATGGAGTTATTTATTGAAATCTATAACCTATATGAAGAAAACATTTCTTATTATAGAAAAAAAGATTGTTTATACTGGTTTATGAGTGATTATGGAGAATATTTTGACGAAGACTACATACAAAAAATATGTGGAATAGGAGATAGTTGTTGGATTGACTATTTACAAAAGGTTTCTCATGTATCAGACTTATTTCAATATGGAAAATATATTTCTAAAAAAGATATAGAATGTTTTCATTATTATAGTCATCTTTCCAAAGAAGAACTTCATCAATTAGCGTTACAATATGTAGAATCATATGAAAAAAAATATATAAAAAATACAAATGGTAAAAAAATTGTTATACCAATTAAATATTATGTTGGACTAGAACCAGTAGTAGACAAAGTAGTAAATCTATTAAAGGAACGGCAAATAGAAACGATTTGTTACTGGGATAATATCAAAAATTCACTAGGAAATAGTTGTTATGACAATAATTTTTCTAATGTAAAAGGTTTGCATTATGATAAGCAATATAAAGAAAGACGAATACAAAGTTTACGCTTTTTTGTAACTAAATATCAGGAGAAAAATCAGATAGCAAATGTTGTCTTATCCATAGAACCAAAAGAATTTGAAGCAATTTCATTAAGTGAAAAGCAAAAAGAGCTAGAGAAACAGTTTGAAATAGAATTAAAAGAATTATTATATCTTTTATAATAATTGTGAAAAATTACATTGACGTTACTATTAATTCTTAGTAAAATAAAAATGTTCTTAAAAAAATTAAATCATTGAGAGGTTTGCAAATGAAAAAAATTGGTATTATCGGTGGTGGTCAGCTTGGAAAAATGATGATTCTAGATGGAAAAAGGCTAGATAATCAGTTTTATATTTTAGACCCAACAGAAAATTGTCCAGCACATAGCATAGCAGATGGACACATTGTAGCAGATTTTAATGATATTGATGCTATTAAACGATTAGCATCAAAAGTGGATGTTATAACCTATGAGTTTGAGCATATTAGCTTAAAAGCATTGCAGGAATTAGAAAAAATGGGATATAAGGTATATCCATCATCGAAAACTCTAGGGTATATTCAAAATAAGTACACACAAAAAAAGTGGCTAGAAGATAATAAAATTCCGGTCCCTAGATTTGTACCAATTAATAGCTTAGAGGATTTGCAACAAATTGAACGTACATTTTCTTTTCCGGTTATATTAAAAACATGTACAGGTGGATATGATGGAAAAGGAAATGCAGTGATTAATAATATAGAAGAAATAGAAGAGGCATTTTCTAGTTTAGGGAGTTTAAAAGTTCCTCTTATGGTAGAAGAATGTATTCCATTTATAAAAGAAGTGTCTATTTTAGCTTGTAGAAGCGTAAATGGAGAAACAGCTATTTTCCCAGTAGCTGAAAATCTTCACAAAAACAGTATTTTAGATGAAACAATTGTACCAGCTAGTATTAGTGAAGATACAAAAAAAGAAGCAATGGAAGTTGCAGAAAAGTGTTTACAAGCATTTGATGCATACGGAATGCTTTGTATTGAAATGTTCGTAACAAAAGATGGACATATTTTAGTAAATGAATTAGCACCAAGACCACATAATTCAGGTCATTATACCATTGAAGGTTGTTATACATCCCAATATGAACAGCATATTAGAGGGATATTAGGATTACCACTTGGAAATCCAGATTTAATAGGTCCAACCGTAATGAAAAACATTATTGGTGATCATGATGGGGAAGCAAATTTATTAGGTTTGGAGAAAGCATATGAGTTTAGAAATGTAAAGGTCCACATATATGGCAAAGAGCAAGTAAAAAAAGGTCGTAAAATGGGACATATAACAGCAACAGGGCTAAATTTAGAGGATGTACTTGCACAAGTAAGAGGAGCCTTTGATGTATTATCCTTTGAAGATAAAAAGTAATAGTTTAGAAATAGAATAATTGTAAAAGTCGTAATCTACGCAGAAAAGAGGGAAAAGATGAAGCCAGAAGTAGGAATTATTATGGGAAGCGATTCGGATTTACCAGTAATGGCAAATGCTGCCAAAATATTAGATGAGCTTAGTATTCCATATGAATTAACAA
This sequence comes from uncultured Lachnospiraceae bacterium, assembly GCA_944380055.1. Classification (GTDB taxonomy): domain Bacteria; phylum Bacillota; class Clostridia; order Lachnospirales; family Lachnospiraceae; genus Fimimorpha. The sequence goes on along the minus strand of CALWGN010000156.1, from coordinate 3,677 downwards.
TTGTTAGTGCACATCGTACGCCAGACAAAATGTATGAGTATGCTCATACAGCAAAGGAAAGAGGTATTAAAGTTATTATTGCAGGAGCAGGAGGTGCAGCCCACTTACCAGGAATGACTGCATCTATGACTACATTACCAGTAATTGGAGTACCAGTTCAAACAAAAACATTAAGTGGTGTAGATTCCTTATATTCTATTTGTCAGATGCCACCAGGAATACCAGTAGCAACGGTTGCTATTAATGGAGCATTAAATGCTGGATTATTAGCAGCAAAAATTTTAGGAACAACTAATGAACAAATTAGTAGTCGTTTAGAGGCTTATGCAAAGTCTTTAGAACAAATGGTAGAAGAAAAGGCAGAAAAGTTAGAAACTATTGCATACAAACAATATTTAGAGCAAATGCAATAGTAAATTGGCACATTAATTTTAGATAATGAACCATTAAGTTTCATTTATAAATAGTTTATTACTTTTAGGAGGATAAGAACATGGATTACAAGAACGCAGGAGTAGATATCGAGGCTGGATACAAGTCAGTAGAGTTAATGAAGGAACATATTAAAAAGACAATGAGACCAGAAGTGTTAACAAATATTGGAGGATTTTCTGGAGCTTTTTCTATGGAACGTTTTAAAAACATGGAAAAACCTACTTTAGTATCTGGTACAGACGGCGTTGGTACAAAGCTAAAGTTAGCATTTATTATGGACAAGCACGATACAATAGGAATTGATTGTGTTGCTATGTGTGTTAATGATATTGCTTGTGCTGGTGGAGAGCCATTATTCTTTTTAGATTATATTGCATGTGGAAAAAATAAGCCAGAAAAAATTGCAGAAATCGTAAAAGGAGTAGCTGATGGCTGTGCTATGTCAAATGCAGCTTTAATCGGTGGAGAAACTGCCGAAATGCCAGGATTTTATCCAGTAGAAGAGTATGACCTTGCAGGATTTGCAGTTGGAGTTGTAGATGAAAAAGACTTAATTACAGGAAAAGAGCTAGAAGAAGGTGATGTTCTAATCGGTATGGCTTCTAGTGGAGTTCATTCCAATGGATTTTCCCTTGTGCGTAAAGTATTTCCTATGACAAAAGAGAGTTTAGACACATATTATGATGAATTAGGAAAAACGTTAGGAGAAGCATTATTAGCTCCTACAAAAATTTATGTAAAAGCACTTCGTAGTATTAAAGAAGCAGGAGTAAAAGTAAAAGCTTGTAGCCATATTACTGGTGGTGGTTTTTATGAAAATATTCCTAGAATGTTACCAGAAGGTATGCATGCATATGTAGAAAAAAATAGTTATGAAGTCCCTCCTATTTTTAAAATGCTAGCAAAAGAAGGAAATATTGCAGAAGAAATGATGTATAACACATATAATATGGGGCTTGGTATGATTGTTGCTATTTCTAAAGAAAATGTAGAAAAGACAATGACTGCTATTAAAGAAGCAGGGGAAACACCATATGTAGTAGGTTATATCAAAGAAGGAGAAAAAGGAGTAACACTATGCTAAAAATTGGGGTTTTAGTAAGCGGTGGTGGTACTAATTTACAGGCAATTATTGATGCTGTGGAAAATAATACAATTACTAACACATCTATTTCTTTTGTTATTAGCAATAATCCAAATGCATATGCACTAGAAAGAGCAAGAAAGCATAATATTGATGCTAAATGTATTTCACCAAAATCATTTGAAACGAGAGAGCAGTTTAATGAAGCTTTAATTGATACCATTAATTCCTATCATGTAGATTTAATCGTATTAGCTGGTTTTTTAGTAATTGTTCCTAGTAAACTAATTAAACAATATGAAAATAAAATTATTAATATTCATCCATCTTTAATTCCATCCTTTTGTGGAACAGGATATTATGGGTTAAAAGTTCATGAAGGTGTATTAGAGAGAGGTGTAAAAATTACTGGAGCAACGGTACACTTTGTAGATGAAGGAACAGATACAGGTCCAATTATTCTTCAAAAGGCAGTAGAAGTAAAAGATGATGATACAAGCGAAGTATTGCAAAAGAGAGTAATGGAAGAGGCAGAGTGGAAAATTTTGCCAGAGGCAATTGATTTAATTTCTAATGGAAGAATTGCTGTAGTAAATAATAAAGTTAAAAAAGTGTCCCTATAGTGGATAATGATAAGATTTTTCATGGTAACGGAGCAAGTAGAAAGAAAACGGAGGCTATTATGAAAGTATTAATCGTTGGAAGTGGTGGAAGAGAGCACGCTATTGCATGGAAAGTGGCACAAAGTAAAAAGGTAAGTCAAATTTACTGTGCACCAGGTAATGCAGGTATTGAACAAATTGCTACCTGTGTACCTATTGGAGCAATGGAGTTTGAAAAGTTAGTTACATTTGCAAAAGAAAATAAAATCGACTTAACAATTATTGGTATGGATGATCCGTTAGTAGGTGGAATAGTAGATGTATTTGAGGCAGAAGGATTACGAGTATTTGGACCTAGAAAAAATGCGGCTATATTAGAAGGTTCTAAAGCATTTTCCAAAGATCTTATGAAAAAATATAATATTCCAACTGCTGCTTATGAAACATTTGAATCACCAGAGGAAGCATTACAATATTTGGATACAGCTAATATGCCAATTGTTTTAAAAGCAGACGGATTAGCCCTTGGAAAAGGTGTACTTATTTGCAATACGTTAGAAGAGGCAAAAGAAGGTGTAAAAAGCTTAATGCTTGATAAACAATTTGGTAGTGCTGGAAATAAAATTGTTGTGGAAGAGTTTATGATAGGAAGAGAAGTATCGGTATTGTCTTTTGTAGATGGAGAACATATTAAAATTATGACTTCTGCTCAAGACCATAAAAGGGCAAAGGACGGAGATAAAGGGTTAAATACAGGCGGAATGGGAACATTTTCTCCAAGTCCATTTTATACAAAAGAAGTAGATGAATTTTGTAAAAAGTATATTTATCAGGCTACAGTAGATGCTATGAAAGCGGAAAATAGACCGTTTAAAGGAATTATTTTCTTTGGATTAATGCTGACAGAAAGTGGACCTAGAGTATTAGAATATAATGCTAGATTTGGAGACCCAGAAACACAAGTAGTACTTCCTAGAATGAAAAATGATATTGTAGAAGTATTTGAGGCGTGTATTGATGGAACGTTAGATACTATTGACCTTGAATTTGAAGACAATGCAGCAGTTTGTGTTGTATTAGCTTCTGACGGTTATCCAGAAAGCTATGAAAAAGGTTTTCCTATTACAGGATTAGAAGCATTTGAAGGACAAGATGGATATTATGTATTCCATGCAGGTACAAAATTATCCGATGGAAATATAGTAACAAACGGAGGTCGCGTTCTTGGAATAACAGCAAAGGGAAATGATTTAAAAGAAGCAAGAGAAAATGCTTATAAGGCAACAGAGTGGGTTTCTTTTGAAAATAAATATAAAAGAAATGATATTGGAAAGGCAATTGATGAAGCCTAGAAAATAAAACATATTATAGTATAATACAAAAAATGGTACCCTAATAGAAAACACAAAAAATTTTGGATTTACTATTAGGGTACTTTTATTATATAAATTTTATTGTAATGCTTCTCTTTTTATAAGAGCTAATCCCTTTGACACTGGTGGAATTGCAATAATAATTAAAGTAATAACAGCTTCTACTGCTAAGTAGCTTCCATT
>CALWGN010000155.1 GCA_944380055.1 uncultured Lachnospiraceae bacterium | reverse complement strand
GTTCTCTATTACATTCAATAAAGTAATTTCTGACATAACTCATCATCTCCTTTTCACCTAATAACTCTCCATAAAACATAAACAAACTGTATTCTGATCCCTTATAATTATGAGTAATCCCTACTTTAATATTATGGTCATCAAATTTAACTTTTACCATAGGCATATCAGATTTAATTTCAATTTCCTTGATAAATTTTTTTAACTTATCTCTAATTTCTTTTGTATGTTCATCTGCATCAAATAATTTTTGATGCAACTCAATAAATGCACTTAGCTCACCTAAAATTGGTATGACACTATCTCCTTCTTCATATGCTTCTAAATACGCAGTTGTCCCATTTCTTTGCATCTTCTGAGCATATATTGTAATATTCTCTTTTTCTTCTTTTATATATTCTATTATAGATTTAAAATCAAAGTTCTCTATTTTTGCATCTAAATTTTCTTTTAAATAGTCGAGAACCTCATTAACTTTATCCTTATAAAAATCATATGAATTTTTGTAAGCTATTCCAACCCTGTCAAAACGTAATTCTATAATGTTATTTTCTTTATCTATCAAACAAATAATGACGAACTTAATCGGATTATTGTTGTCATTATTTAATAAACGAGAGAATTTCAAATATATTAAATTGTCTACAATATAGATAGATGGTTGTTCATAGCTATCAATTAACTCCTCTCCCTTTTTATCAAATAAATTTACTGCTTTAGTATTTACCAAATTTTCTAATTTATTTGAAGATATCCCTAAACATTTAAAATAACAAAAGTGTCTATATTGTCTTCTATACTCAAATTCTTCAATAAATTTTAAAATATTATCCCCACTTAGTATAGTTTCTATTTTTTCATCTAAAGTATCATATTGGGAAACATCAATTATATTGGCAAAATTAAGAGAAAGCTGATTACTTTTTTTTCTATTAACTACCAATCCCGCATTAACAACTTGCTTTAATAACTCTTTTTTCAAATATGCTGGATAAGAATATGTAATAGTTTTTTGTAAATCTCCTTTTTGTACCTTTTCCACAATGCCCCTCCTTTTACTCACTATGTAATAATATGAAATATTATAACCAATTTTACCTTATTTGTCACTATTTTTTCTCTTTATTATACTCTATTTTCTTCTATCTTCCTTTATTCCCTTATTATCCTTGACTTTTTCTATCCCCACATTTACTATTACATCAAGCACATTTAAGGAGGAAACTATAATGAAATTACCAAATGGATTTGGCTCTGTATATAAGCTATCTGGTAAGCGACGTAACCCGTGGGTTGCTGCTAAAACATTTGGCTGGGAGCTTAATGAAAAGACTGGAAAAACAAAACAAGTTCAAAAACCAATTGGTTATTATTCAACTAGACAAGAAGCAATGGCTGCTCTTGTTAATTATAATGAAAATCCATACGATTTAAATGTAGAACGTATGACTTTTTCAGATGTATATGAGAAATGGTCTGACGTACATTTTCAAACGCTTGCTAATGACTCTAGCAAAAGAACTATTATTTCTGCATATAGTCATTGTAAGCAACTTTATAATATGCCTATGCGTGATATACGTGTCAATCATCTTGAACAGACTATTAAGAATGCTACAGTAGGAGACGCTACTAAATCAAGAATGAAAAGTCTTTTTAATCTTATGTATAAATATGCTATGAAGCATGAGATTGTAGATAAAGATTACGCACAACTATGCGATAGTGTCAAAATCCAAAAATCTAAAATTGTTCGAACTCCTTTTTCGGATGATGAAATTAAGTTACTCTGGGATAATATTGATTTTCCTTTTGTTGATATGGTATTAATTGGAATCTATTCTGGATGGAGACCTCAGGAACTTTCTGTATTAAAGATAGAAAATGTTGACCTTGATAATATGATATATACTGGAGGATTAAAGACAGATGCTGGAAAGAATCGAATAGTTCCCATTCATCCGCTTGTGTTCGACTTAGTCAAAAAAAATTACGACAAAGCTATTTCTATGAATAGCAATTATTTATTTAACGATGAGAACGGACAACAAGGAACGTTTTTAACTTATGATAAATATCGTGGTCGCTGGAAGAAAATTATGAATCGTTTTAATATGGATCATAAACCACATGACACTAGACATACCTTTATAACAAAGGCAAAAGCTGTAAACATGAATGAGTATATCTTAAAGACAATTGTTGGCCATGCCATTAATGATATTACAGAGGAAACATATACTCACCGAACACTTGATGAACTAAAAAAGGAGATGTGTAAAATCACTTCTTAATACTTGAAAAAGGCTACTTTAAGAGCAGTCTTTTTTGTTAGTTACCGTTGTTAGTTACCTGTTAGTTGTTTGTTAGTTATTTGTAATTTTTTCTATATTTTTATGTTGTTTTAACAACTTTTTATAGTTATACAAAAAGTGTCGCAATCCATTGAGATTGCGACACTTTCTTTACTTTTTATTATTCGGCAATTAGAACTTACCTTCGTTTGCAGCTTCTTCTAATGAGACAGTATTTATAATTTTTTTCTAATATTTTTTTATATTTGTAACTTTTTTGTAACTTACTGGCTGTACCTTATCTATATTTAAACAAAGAAAATGTTACAATAGCTGTTTCCT
>CALWGN010000154.1 GCA_944380055.1 uncultured Lachnospiraceae bacterium | reverse complement strand
CAAATAGCTTACAAGGAAAGATTTCTAATGAATCACCAGTAGGTCAAGCTTTAATTGGTAGAAAAGTAGGAGAAACTGTAGAAGTAGAAACACAAGCAGGTATTATTGAATACAAAATCCTAAAAATTGAAAGAGCATAATTTTTTAGGAAAAAAGCTATATAATAAATACAAAAGAAAACTGTAATTAGCAAGATTTAATTGATAGAAAAATATAGTTAAATAAATGTAAGTGGATATAATAAGGAGTGAAAAAAGTGGCACAACAACAAAACCAAGAACAAGATATTAATCAATTATTAAAGGTACGCCGTGAAAAATTAGCGGAATTACAAGAAAATGGAAAGGATCCATTCCAAATTACAAAATATGACGTAACTGCGCATACACAACAAATTAAAGATAACTATGAAGAACTAGAAGGAAAAGAAGTTCAAATAGCAGGACGTGTAATGTCTAAACGTGTCATGGGAAAAGCTTCTTTTTGTAATGTTCAAGATGTAGAAGGAAATATCCAATCTTACGTTGCAAGAGATTCTATTGGTGAAGAAGAATACAAAGCATTTAAGAAAATGGATATTGGTGATATTGTAGGTATTCGTGGAACTGTATTTACAACAAAGACAGGTGAAATTTCTATTCATGCAGAAGAAGTTACATTATTAACTAAGAGTCTTCAAATTTTACCAGAAAAATATCATGGCTTAACAAATACAGATCAAAGATATCGTCAAAGATATGTAGATTTAATTGTAAATAAAGATGTAAAGGATACATTTATTAAGCGTACTAAAATTTTAAGAGCTATTCGTAATTACTTAGATGGTGAAGGCTTCTTAGAAGTTGAAACTCCTATTTTAGTATCAAATGCAGGTGGAGCAGCAGCTCGTCCTTTTGTAGCACACTACAATGCATTAGATGAAGATGTAAAATTAAGAATTTCTTTAGAATTATATTTAAAGAGATTAATCGTTGGTGGATTAGAAAGAGTATACGAAATTGGTCGTGTATTTAGAAATGAAGGATTAGATACAAGACATAATCCAGAGTTTACATTAATGGAATTATATCAAGCATATACAGACTATCATGGTATGATGGATTTAACAGAAAATCTATTCCGTCATGTTGCAATGGAAGTATTAGGTACTGCTGTTATTACTTATAATGGTGTAGAAATTGATTTATCAAAGCCATTTGAACGTATTACAATGGTAGATGCGGTAAAGAAATATGCTGGAATAGACTTTACACAAATTAAAACAGATGAAGAGGCCAAAGCATTAGCTGACAAGCATCATATTCAATATGAAGCTAGACATAAAAAGGGCGATATTTTAAGTATGTTATTTGAAGAATTTGTTGAAGAACACTTAATTCAGCCTACGTTTGTAATGGATCATCCAATTGAAATTTCTCCATTAACAAAGAAAAAACCAGAAGATCCAGAATATACAGAACGTTTTGAATTGTTCATTATGAAAGCAGAAATGGCAAATGCATATTCTGAATTAAATGACCCACTAGATCAAAGAGAACGTTTCATCGCACAAGAAGCATTAAAGGCTGCTGGTGATGAAGAAGCAAACTCTATTGATGAAGATTTCTTAAATGCATTAGAATATGGTATGGCACCAACAGGTGGAATTGGAATTGGAATTGACCGTTTTGTTATGTTATTAACTGATTCTGCCGCAATTCGTGACGTATTATTGTTCCCAACAATGAAGAGTTTAGATAAGTAGGAATGGCTGTAAATGGTGTAAGTAGTGTAAAAACTGCTTACGCCATTTTAATTTCCCCAATAGATAATAAAACTGCTTTTTGTTAAGAGTTGGGATAAAGTTTTTAAAGTTATGATATCTAAATACATTTTGTTTGATTACTTTATATTGTACGTTCTTTCGATTGGAAATTTTATCAAGGAATAGATTTGTACCAATGTGCGAAGTAAAAATTGATATTGTGGTAGGTATTGCGTATTACAAACAGCATGTGACAATAAGTTTGAAAAATCTTCCAATATAGGTTAATAGTGAGATAATTATTTTATCATAATATTTGTATACTTTTTACGCTTCCTATACCATAAGAAATAAAAGCACATATAAAAAAATTTTACAATATATATATATTATAAAAACATAAATAAACAGGATTATCTTTACTATAAAAGAAAAAAATGTAAAAAAAGTTTGAAATTCATTGAAAAGTATGATATATTCGGAACGGAAAATAATAATCGTATTTTAAATCATCTGTGATTTACTTTCAACTATAAGTCTTAGTAGGAATGAATCAATAGATATACTAGTAGAATACAGGAGAAGAAATAACATGAAGGGAAATCAGTTTAAAAACCAGATGACTTGGGCAACTACTATTTTGATTATCCTCATTCTATGCATTGTAGTAGGGGGAAGCGTTATGGTCAATGTTTTGGAAAATATCCAAAACGAATCGAGAAAAATAACTATGTTGTCAAGAATTAATGAGTACAAGATAAAAGTAGATAATAAAATAAACTCAGATTTTGAATTATTAAATTCTCTTGCACCATTTCTTTCTAATATAGATGATATTGGACGAGAAGAGATAGGTCAAATATTATTGCGTTCCAATCAAAACAATAACTTTATAAAAATTGGATATTTTGATAAGGGTGGTTCTGTAATAAGAATATCATATCAAGAGGATGTAGAAGATATTTCAATAGAAGATATTAATCCAGAAGTGCAAAAAATTGTAAACCAATCATTAAATGGTGTAGAAGTGGTTTCTGAAATTTATATCGACGATTATCTGAAAGAAAAACATATTTCTATATCTGTACCAATTTATAATAATGAAGAGGTTGTAGGTGCACTTGTTGGAAGTTATCAGTTGGATATTTTTGATGAATTATTAAATTATGCTAGTTATAAAGAGGGAAACCAAGAAAATGTAGATTTAATTGACTTAGAAGGAAATCTTATCGTTCATTCTGGTCAAAGTGTGGTTGATATAAAGGATAATACAAATCTTTATGAATTTGGAGCTTATTCAGAGATAGAATTACAAACAATAGAAGAAAAGACAGCACAAAAAGAAACATTCCAAATAGATTTTACCTATGAAGGAAGCGTATATCCGAGTATGTTTATGCCACTAGATTCAGTAAATTGGTATTTAATATATACTGATAGTACCAATGAAGTGTTAAATCAATTTTATGATAAAATTAGAGATAGTCAGATTTATTTAAGCCTTATCTTAATCGTGGCCCTTATTATAAATATGTGGTTTTATAAAAATATGGCATCAGGGAAAAAAGAGTTAGAACAATTAGCGTACTACGACCAGTTAACTCACTCCTATAATTTTTCTAAATTTAAAGAAGAGGTCAAACATAGAGAAGATACAATAAAAGCAATTGCCGTCTTAAATATAAGAAAGTTTCAATATGTCAATAAAATGTTTGGGAGAAAAAACGGAGATGAATTACTTTATAGTATTTCACAAATTATACAAAGTTACTTAACACCAGAAGAATTTTATTGTAGAGAAAATTCGGATCAATTTTTTATTGCTTTAGTTGACGATGACAAGGAGATTGTAGATAAACGTTTAAAAAATATGATACAAAGCATTGAAAAATCGTCAGAAATTCTATATCATGGATATCAAATACAAATTTTAATTGGTGCAGCAATTCTTACAGGAGATATAGAAAATGATATTGAACGTAGTATTTTTGCATTAAAGGAAGGAAAAAAGGAGAAAGGAAGTCAAATATCTTTTTGGTCAGAAGTTATGAAAGAGTTTTCTGACATACGTTTTTATATAGATAGCCACAAACATGAAGCGTTAGAAAAAGAAGAATTTAAAATGTATCTTCAACCAAAGAAAAACTTAAAGACAGGATTGTTTGATACAGCAGAAGTACTGGTGCGTTGGATAAGGGAAGATGGAACAATCATCTTTCCAGACCAGTTTATTCCAGATTTTGAAGAAAATGGATTTTGTATAAATTTAGATATTTATATGTTTACAAAAACATGTCAAACTATTCGTAAGTGGATG
>CALWGN010000153.1 GCA_944380055.1 uncultured Lachnospiraceae bacterium | reverse complement strand
TTTAAGATTTTCTGGATGTTCTTTACATATTTATTATGGGGAAGTGTATGTTATACAGGTATTAACATTCCTTACGGTTCTATGGCATCTGCTATTTCTTCAGAAGCAAAAGATAGAGCAGAACTTTCAAGTTTTAGAACAATTGGTGCTACATTAGCAAGTATGGTTATTGGTGTAGTTCTTCCATTAATTGTATATTATACAAATGAAAGTGAACATACTGTACTTTCAGGTCAAAATATGATGTATGCTGCATTAATTTGTTCTATTTTAGCAGTAGTATGCTATATGATTTGTTATAGATTAACAACAGAACGTGTAAAGGTTGCTCAAACAACTGGTAAGTTTGATCTTATTGGAATGATAAAATATTTAGTATCTAACCGTGCCTTAATCGGTATTGTATTAGCTGCATTAATGTTATTAGTATCTAACTTAACACTTACAGGTATGGGGCAATACATTTATCCAAACTACTTTGAAAACAAAGCAGCATTATCTGTTGCAAACATGATTGTTAACTGTTTAGTAATTGGGTTATCATTCATCATGGCTCCTATCTATGCTAAGTTTGGTAAAAAAGAATTATCTACTGCTGGTGCATTAATCAGTGCAGCTGCATTAGGTGTGTTATATGTATTACATACAGAAAGCGTTGTAGTATGGATTGCACTTTATATTGTAGTATATCTTGGTATGGCTATGTTTAACATTGGATGTTGGGCGATGATTACTGACGTTATCGATGATACAGAAGTTAGAACAGGACAAAGAGCAGACGGAACTATTTATGCTGTATATTCTTTCGCACGTAAGATGGGACAAGCAGCTTCTTCTGGTTTAACAGGTGTATTATTAGGTTTTGTTGGTTACAGCACAGCAACAGCATTTGATAAAAATGTAGTAGATGGAATTTATGACATTACTTGTCTAGTACCATTAGTTGGATTTGTAGGTTTAGCATTGGCTCTTATGTTTATATATCCATTAGGCAAGAAGAAAGTAGAAGAAAACATTGATTTCTTAAAGAAAAAGCGTGAAAATAACTAATTAAAATTACAATATGTAATAAAAATTCTTCTTAACAAATAAATATAAAAATATAGTAAGGAACTCTTATAGATAGTTGGTGTATCTGTAAGAGTTCCTTTTTTAATAGGATTAGTGTTCCAAAAGAATATAATTAAACGTTATGGTGGCAATGTACACAAATAGTGAATATAAAAATGGTCCATATAAAACATATATTTCCTATGGTAAGCAGTTTTGTAAAATTTACGAGTATAGTAACCTTTTGACATTCTAATTCTATTAGACAACTACTTTATTATTTAATATAATTAATAGTTATATCTAAAATTACTAAAACGTATATATAAAAACTGTGAGTTATATTGAAATTGAAATAAGAATGATTTAATATAGAAAGAAACACTATTCTTAAAAAATGGGGAGGAATAGCATATGGAAAAGCACATTGTATTAATACCAGGGGATGGAATTGGTCCAGAAATTGTTGAAGAAGCTAAAAAGGTTCTAGATAAAATAGCAAATATATATAATCATATATTTACATATGAAACGTTATTTATGGGAGGTTGTTCCATTGATAAATTTGGAGAGCCTTTAACAGAAGACACATTAGAAAGAGCTAAAAAATCGGACTCTGTGTTATTAGGTGCTGTTGGTGGAGATGTAGGAAATTCAAGATGGTATAGTATTGAGCCACATTTAAGACCAGAGGCAGGGCTTTTAAAAATCAGAAAAGAGTTACAGTTATTTGCCAATATTCGACCAGCATATTTATATCCTGAATTAAAAGAAGCATGCCCATTAAAAGATGAGATTATTGGGGATGGATTTGATATGGTTATTATGAGAGAATTAACAGGTGGCGTTTATTTTGGACAAAGGAAAACAGATCAAGTAGATGGTATTACAAGGGCAAGTGATGAAATGGCATATAATGAAAATGAGATTAGAAGAATTGCTATAAAAGCCTTTGAAGTGGCAATGAAGAGAAATAAAAAAGTTACTAGTGTTGATAAGGCAAATGTTCTTGATACGTCTAGACTTTGGAGAAAAGTAGTAGAAGAAGTAGCAAAAGATTATCCTGATGTAACTTTATCCCATATGTTAGTTGATAACTGTGCCATGCAATTGGTAAAGGATCCAAAACAATTTGATGTTATACTAACAGAAAATATGTTTGGAGATATATTATCGGATGAAGCAAGTATGATAACAGGATCGATTGGAATGTTATCAAGTGCCAGTCTAGGAGAAAGTAAACTTGGATTATACGAGCCAAGTCATGGATCGGCACCAGATATTGCAGGAAAAAATTTAGCAAATCCAATAGCTACTATTTTATCTGCGGCTATGATGCTTCGCTATTCCTTTGATTTAGATGAAGAAGCAAATAAAATCGAGGATGCAGTAAGCAAAGTATTAAAAGAAGGTTATCGTACCATAGATATTATGTCAGAAGGATGTAAAAAGGTAGGTACGAAGCAGATGGGCGATTTAATTTGTAGCTATATAAATAAATAAATATATAAATATATTTACACTTGTGTTTTCAAAACTATGTATGAAAGAAAAGAAATATAGAAATGAGGGAAAAAATGAGAAGTAATACTGTAAAATCAGGTGTACAACAAGCACCACATAGATCATTATTTCATGCCCTTGGCTTTACTGAAGAAGAGATGAAAAAGCCATTAGTAGGAATTGTTAGTTCTTACAATGAAATTGTGCCAGGGCATATGAATTTAGATAAAATTGTAGAAGCTGTCAAAATGGGAGTTGCTATGGCAGGAGGAACTCCTGTTGTATTTCCAGCCATTGCAGTTTGTGATGGAATTGCTATGGGGCATATAGGAATGAAATATTCCCTAGTAACAAGAGATTTAATTGCAGATTCCACAGAAGCTATGGCTATGGCACATCAATTTGATGCCTTAGTTATGGTACCAAATTGTGATAAAAATGTACCAGGGTTATTAATGGCAGCAGCTAGAATTAATGTGCCAACAGTGTTTGTTAGTGGAGGTCCAATGCTTGCTGGAAAAGTTAAAGGAGCAAAAACTAGCCTTTCTTCTATGTTTGAAGCAGTAGGAGCATATACAGCAGGAAATATAACAGAAGATGATGTAAAAGAATTTGAAGAAAAAGCTTGTCCAACTTGTGGTTCTTGCTCTGGAATGTACACTGCAAATTCTATGAATTGTTTAACAGAAGTATTAGGTATGGGATTAAAAGGGAACGGAACAATTCCAGCAGTGTATTCAGAACGTATTCGCCTAGCAAAATATGCAGGAATGAAAGTAATGGAACTATTAGAAAAGAACATTTGTCCAAGAGATATTATGACAGAAAAGGCATTTTTAAATGCATTAACTGTTGATATGGCATTAGGATGCTCTACCAATAGTATGTTACATTTACCAGCAATTGCTCATGAAGTAGGAATTGATTTAAATTTAGATATTGCAAATGAAATTAGTGCTAAAACACCAAATCTTTGTCATTTAGCACCAGCAGGACATACATACATGGAAGAGTTAAATGAAGCTGGCGGTGTATATGCGGTAATGAATGAATTAAATAAAAAGAACTTAATTTATACAGATTTAATAACAGCCACAGGAAAAACAGTAGGAGAAAATATTGAAGGTTGTGTCAATAAAAATCCAGAA
>CALWGN010000152.1 GCA_944380055.1 uncultured Lachnospiraceae bacterium | reverse complement strand
AGGAAACAGCTATTGTAACATTTTCTTTGTTTAAATATAGATAAGGTACAGCCAGTAAGTTACAAAAAAGTTACAAATATAAAAAAATATTAGAAAAAAATTATAAATACTGTCTCATTAGAAGAAGTTGCAAACGAAGGTAAATTCTAATAAATATTGAAAAATCAAACAAAAAGGAGCTATTATTTAGTAGACTTTTATCTACTTTTGAAATAGCTCCTTTTCAAATACTATAAAATATAATTTCCAATAATTTGTGATAGTTCGATTACATTGCTTGCACCAGTAAACTCAAATTTAACTTTTCCAAGTCCACTAAAATATAATTCAAATTCGCTATCCATATCAAGAACACCAGCAGTTTCACATGAGAAGGCTTGAATTTTTGAGTAAGGAAGAGAAGTGAAATCTTTTTTCTTTCCAGTCATGCCTTGTACGTTAACTGCAATAACGCGCTTATTTGTAAAGACTATATAATCACGAAGTCCTTTATAAGCACTTAATATTTGTTCGCCACTAACAAGTAATGGTAAAATATTTCCATTCACACTTTCAGGATTTACTTGTCTTAATTTAAAAATACTGCTGTTTTGAAAATCAATCATAATATATCTCCTTCTATTAAATTTTATTTGAAAGTTTTTCTTAAAGTGAAACTTTGAAACTTTTAAGGTTTAGATTATATATAAATAAGGGGATAAAAGAAGTATGTAAAACTTTATAATTGTAATACATATAAGGCATAGCATCTATTCATTAGTACCAACTGCTATACTCATGTCAAATATTCTTTTAAACACCAATTCTATTAAAAAATCAGTATATACCTTATAATAATAAATATATACATATAGCACTATTATTACAATAAATAAAAAATAAAAATAATCTAATATTAAAATTTATATCTGAATAAGACTGCTATCACCATCTAAAATTTGATGGCAGGCCTGTGGAATGTTATAAAAGTCAAAGTATTTATTTTCCATAGGAATCCATTTAGATTCAAACATATGAAACATTTCTTTTCCATTTCTATCAATAATTCGTTCCTTTTGTAATTTATCTGATATAGTCATAAATATGGTAAAATCATAAAAAGAGCGAAATTCTGGGCGCATAGAGTAAACACCTTCGATAATAGTAATAGGTTTTTGTGTAATTGTAATAGGTATACTAGAAAAAGTCATATGAGAGCACTCAAATGGATAATAGGAAAACTTAGAAATACTATTAGAATTTAATTTTTTTAATGGAAGTAAAACTTCTTCTAAAAAACGTGTATAATCTATATTTCCACCAGGTTCTTCTAAGCGATTTTTTGTTCTTAATTTTAATGGAAGAAAAAAATCGTCTATATGAATAACATTACAAAGATAATTATTTTTTTCTAGCTGTTTTTGTAACAAATTAGAAAAAGTTGTTTTTCCTGCACCACATTTCCCATCAATAGCAATAACAATAGGATTATTTTGTTTTAGTAAAGAATTAGGTAAAATCATAACAATAACCCTTTAATTTAAAAAGTGGCTTTTTTTAATTCCAATTACAAGAGGAGGAATAATTAAAATATGGCATATAATTCCAGGAATTGCATTAATAAAAGCTCCTGATAAAAATAATTGGAATGTAAAAGCTTTACCTTGCAGACTAAATAAAATAACAGATGCAATTCCCCAAACAGCGCGACCAACTAACATAGATAGAATTAGTGATACATACAAATAAATAGATTTTTTTGGTAAAATAGTATGTAATAAGCCAGAGGCAATACCATAAGTAGCCATTTCAAATGCCATAGACAAACCAATTGGCATAAGAGGTGGCATACCATTGATAAAATATCCTAAAATTGGAGCAATAAAGCCAATCAATGCAGCATAAGGCGCACCACAAATAAATCCACATATAAGGACAGGAATGTGCATTGGGGATAAGGCACTTCCAATTTGAGGAATATGGCCTGTGAAGTATGGGAGTATAATACAAAGAGCTAAAAATACTCCAGAAAAAACTAGTTTTTTTAATGGAATTTGTTTCATAATAACCTCCAAGATTTATTTACTTTAACTTTATTAAAAGGTAATCTGTAACAATAGTAAAATTACACATATTAAATAAAGCTATATAGAATATAGTTTACCATATATAGTCAATAATGTCATTTTTTTTATTAAATTAAAATAAACATAGTTGTATAGTAATATTAAATTGGTATAATAAAAAAAGTACAGAATTTAGTAAGATGATAAATGAAAGAGAGGAAAACTATGGAAGAGAAAGTATTAGAGTTTTTACCTTTTTGGAAAGATTTGAATATAACACAAAAGCAAAGTTTAATTCAAGGAAGTCGAACAGTAAAATATAATGCAGGAGATTTAATTTATAGTCCTGCAAAAGACTGTTTAGGAATGTTATTTGTTCAAAAAGGTGTGCTACATACATATTTAATATCAGAAGATGGAAGAAGAGTAAATATTTATCGTTTAAGAGATGGTGATGTTAGTATATTGTCTATGTCTTGTATTTTACCTACAATTACCTTTGATGTAGAAATTGAAGCAGAAACGGACTGCCAATTACTATTGCTTCCTACATCCATATTAGCTTCCTTGCGAAAAGAAAATATTTATGTAGAAAATTATATGTACAAAATTATTACAGAAACATTTTCAAGTACCATAGAAGTTATTAAGCAGCTAATGTTTATGACATTAGAGCAAAGAGTAGTTACATTTTTAATAGATGAATCAGTAGCAGAAAAGGCATCAGAAATAAAAATTACGCAAGAGCAATTAGCAAATACTATTGGCAGTGCAAGGGAAGCAGTTGCAAGAGTATTAAAACAGCTAGCTTCAAGAGGGATTATTGAAATTCATAGGGGACGTATCTCTATTGAAAATAAAACAGAACTATATAATATTATTGAACAGTAGATTAGTTTAGTATTTTTTTAGCAGTTATTTATAATATAAAAGGTATTCTTGTAGATTTTATTTTTCAAGAATACCTTTTTATTTCATTGGATAATTATTTTGTTAATAATTCTTTTAATTGAGCTTCAGTTTGAACTCCAACAGCAGAAGCTGTTACTTCACCATTTTTGAAAACTAATACAGTAGGAATTGTCATAATTCCGTATCTTTCAGCTAATGATTGGTTATCATCAACATTAACTTTACCTACTTTAAATCCGTCAGCTGTTTCAGAAAACTTTTCAACGATAGGTAAAAACATTTTACATGGTCCACACCATTCTGCCCAGAAATCAACTAGTACTGGTACATCAGACTTTAATACTTCTTCTTCAAAATTTTCTGTGTTATAAATATTTGCCATTTTAAAATCCTCCTATATAAAAACAAAATTTATAGTTCTTACAATATTTTGCTTATAATACATATGAATAATACATAATGTAAAGAGCAATCATACTTATTATATCCATAATGCTGGTGATACTATTCTCTCATTTAAAAATACAATATATATCAAATAAGTACCTAATAACTATAAGGCAATAATATCAAATCATTTGTATTGTTTCTGTAACAAAGTTACATTAAGATAAGGAATGAGGCGAAGCTACAAGATAGAAAAATAATATAGTAATTAAAAATTCTCTCACTGCATTACTTGTGAGAGAATTTTTTGCGATAGGAAAGAGGAGAGCAACCAGTAACTTCTTTGAAAACACGACCAAAATGAGTAATATTTTCGTATCCAGTCATTTCAGAAATTTCTGCAATAGAATGTTTCGTGCTTTTCAATAAACGCTGTGCTTCCTTGACTCTTATCGCATTTAAATAAGCTACCATAGAAAATCCTGAAACCTGTTTAAATAAAGAACATAAATAGTTTTTACTATATCCAAATTCTAAAGAAATCTTTTCTAAAGAGAAATCTTCTTTGTAATGCTCTGTTAAATACTGCATAATATCAGAAATCATTTTATCTTTTTGAGAGTGAGGACTTGTTTTGTCTTCACAATGATCTAAAATACGATTAAGAGCGATTAATAAATCAATTGTCATGGCTTTTAAGCGAATATCTGAGCCAAAAGCTTTTTCGTTATACTCATCTACAATTTCTAATAGGCGATTTAAAACCCATTCTTGTTGTTTTGGATTTGTCTCTGCAACAACAATACCACGGTGAAAACAACTAAAAATATCTATATCGCCCATATTTAGGGATTCAAGCCATTCATCATTAATACTTAAAACAATTCGAGCATGCCCAGGAGTTGTCCAGTCATTAACGCTATGCAATTCATATTTGTTTATAAAAACTAAATCGCCAGCAGTAACGTGATAAATACGATCCTTTAGAAAAAGTCGTCGTTCTCCTTCTATACAATAGTATATTTCATAGGTTTTATGATAATGATAAGATTCCATGAAAAATGGAGTATCACGTTTCACATAGTCTGCCTTAAAATCATGACAGATTTCGGAAAAGTAATGGTTTTGTAATATCATTTTGCTACCTCATCTATAGTTAATTCTATGATTATTGTAACATAGTATAATTGATATTACAATAAAATGCAAATTAGATTTCACAATATATGAAATGATTTGTTAGAATTGAATAAAAAATCAAAGTATTATAAAGAAAAATACACAAAAAAATAATTTTATATTAAAAAAAACAATACAGATATGCTAAAATACTAGGAAAAATTTTTAGCATAATTATAATAAAAAAATATGATTTTAAAAAAAATATAAAAAAATAGTACAAAAATTATCTATAGTATTTGTACTTTTCTTCATAATATGCGTTTCATTATAGGGAGAGGATTGCATAAAATGATAATAAAGAGTACTCAAAGTAATGTTCATAGGAGGAAAATTATGATACAAAAAAACATTTTTAAATTGCATCCACGAGTGCAAGTATTGGCAAATTTATTAATGATAGAGGCTAGGTATGAAGGATTGGATCCTATTAAAATTACTAATACTGTAATTACACAAAAAGAGCAAAAAGAAGAATATCCTTATAATAGCCATAATTGGGGAGTTGCATTTGATATTATACGTGATATTCCATATAAAGAATATAATAATAGAGATAATTGGTTTGATAAAGTAGGTAGAATAGGAAAAAAGCTAGGTTTATCTTGGGGAGGAGATTATCCCTATCAGGGAGGAAAAACACACTTTGAATATAAAGGATTTGGAACATGGGAGGAATTAATGAAAATATATAAAGTTCCAGAAGCATTTTTTGCTACATGGAGAGTAGAGCAACCACTAACTTAAATGAAAGTGAATGAAATAAGGATTTATTGCTCACTAGTTTCCTATTATAAAATGTAAGGTTTAAAATAACTTAACCTTACATTTTATAATAATAACTTATTTGTTCATTAGGCCGTAGGACATAGTAATAGGATCTTGAAATAAAAAACAATGAGGTGGATAAAAAGTAAAAACTATAAACATAATTAAAAGTATAATAAAAATAGTAATAGCAAATATAAATTGGGCAATGGATTTATTATATCCTTTATAATTAAGAAACTTACTTACAAACCAGAAAATTAAAACGCTTATAATAAATATTAAAATATCAGCAAATAAAAAATGAGTTCCAACAATGAAGGTATAAGAATAAAAAAGAATAGGGATGCTAATTAGACCCAACAATAAAGCATAAATTTTGTTTGTAATAAATGGATAGTTATGCTTAAAAAGGAAAAATTCAAGCACAGTTATAATAGTAGCAGGAAAAAAAAGAAGTTTTAAATGTTCCCATGTACTTTCATTTACAGGAGCAAATGGAGAAATAATAATGCTTTGGTTAGACCAGTCGTATAAAAAATGAAGGAGTGAACCGCTTATTATTAGAAGTATAAGAAAAGCAATATCCTTTTTTAGTAAAGGAAAGATAGGGGTATTGGTATTCATAATAAAATCCTTTCTTTAAAATAAAATATGTTTATTATTATATGTGTTTTTGAAGCTATTTATTACCAAAAATGAATATAACTAAAAGTTATGGAGATATATTACAAATAGATATGGAAGGAATGGCGTAATTACATTGACAAATACTAGTAGGGTTGTTATGATTAAAAAAATAATAAAATAGTATCATGCTCCTAACGGGGCAATTTTTTATAGGTGAAAAGAGGGAAGTACAGTGGGAAGTATTATTCTTTCAATACTAGTAGATAATCAGTCAGGCGTTCTTAGTAGAATTTCAGGCTTATTTAGTAGACGAGGATATAATATTGAGAGTTTAACAGCAAGTGTGATTGAGGGAAATCGAACAAGGATTACATTAGTTGCAACAGGAGAGCCTGAAGAACTTGGACAAATTGAAAGACAAGTAAGTAAATTAGTAGATGTAATAGAGGTAAAAGAATTACCAGCGGCTACTTCAGTATGTAGAGAATTAATTTTAGTTAAAGTTCAAGTATTACCACAAGATAGAGCACAAATTATATCCATTGCTGATATTTTTAGGGCTAAGATAGTAGATGTATCAGTAGACACTATGATTTTAGAATTGACTGATGATAAAGATAAAGTAGAAAATTGTTTACGTCTTCTTGAGGCATTTACAATAAAAGAGCTAGTTAGAACTGGTATTACTGGTTTGCTAAGAGATAGTAGCAGTTTATAAAAGCTATGAGAAATATATAGAGTATGGAGGAAAAAGTTATGGCAAAAATTTATTATCAAAAGGATTGTAATCTTTCATTATTAGAAGGAAAAACAATAGCAGTGATTGGGTATGGTAGTCAAGGGCATGCGCATGCTTTAAATGCAAAAGAATCAGGATGTCACGTGATTATTGGACTATATGAGGGATCAAAATCTTGGGCGAAAGCAGAAGCGGCAGGGTTTGAAGTATATACAGCAGCAGAAGCAGCAAAAAAAGCAGACATTATTATGATTCTAATCAATGATGAAAAACAAGCAAAAATGTATTATGAAAGTATTGAACCAAACTTAGAAGAGGGAAATATGCTTATGTTTGCTCATGGATTTGCAATTCACTTTGGACAAATTGTACCACCAAAGAATGTAGACGTTGTTATGATTGCACCAAAGGGGCCAGGACATACAGTAAGAAGTACATATGAAGAAGGAAAGGGTGTTCCTTGTCTAATTGCAGTATATCAAGATGCAACAGGAAAAGCACATGAAAAGGGACTTGCATATGCATTAGCTATTGGTGGAGCAAGAGCTGGTGTACTTGAAACAACATTCCGCCAAGAAACAGAAACAGATCTTTTCGGAGAACAAGCAGTTTTATGTGGTGGTGTAACTGCTCTTATGAAAGCAGGATTTGAAGTATTAGTAGAAGCAGGTTATGAACCAGAAAGTGCATATTTTGAATGTATCCATGAAATGAAATTAATTGTAGATTTAATTTATGAAAGTGGATTTGCTGGTATGAGATATTCTATTTCTAATACTGCAGAATATGGAGATTATATTACAGGACCTAAGATTATTACAGAAGATACAAAAAATGCAATGAGACAAGTATTAAAGGATATTCAAGAAGGTGTATTTGCTAAAAATTGGCTATTAGAAAATCAAGTAGGATGCCCAAGCTTTAATGCAATGAGAAGACATGGTGCAGATCATGAATTAGAAAAGGTTGGAGCAGAGCTTCGTCAACTAATGAGTTGGAATGATAAGAAGAAATTAATTGAAAATTAAGTATTAGATTAAATCTTAAGAGCAAGGTATGTAGAAGATACTTTGCTCTTTCATTTTATAGAAATTTAAAAAGTAAAACGATTATTTTATTATACTTTTATTGAAATGAATATTGTATAGTTACCATGTATTTGCTATACTAAGTATAAAATTGATATCATAAAATAAAAGAGGTGGATATATGCCAAAGGATAAGAAAAAAAAGATTGTAAAAATAGAATTTAATAAAAATAAAGAAGATAAGAAAAAACATGAATTAGTATATATATCAAAAGAACCAATTACAGCTGCTATATTAGCAAAAGCTTGTGAAAAATTAGGTGGTAGTGTAGAGATATGGAATGAGTTAGGTATTATAGAGGTAGAATTAAAAGATAACATGATTTTAGATATTACATGGTTTGATGAAGGATTTGACCATGAAGAAGATATTAAATTTATAAAAGAACATGGATTATCTTCTTGCTTTACCGTTCATGTAACAGATGAGAATACAAAAACACTAAATCAGTTATTTGAAAAAATCATTGAACAATTTGGTGGTATTTTATGTGAAGATAGTGAAGATTTTACACCAATATTGTTAGGAACACTTTAAAAATAAAGAGTACAAAGGAGATTTTTATGATAGAAGAAAATGAAAAGTCTGTAACAATGGAAGAGAATAAAGAAAAAAATAATAAAGAAAAAGATAATAATAATTATGAAAAAGTATGTTATGTATGTCGCAGACCAGAAAGTAAAGCTGGAAAAATGATTTCTATTCCAGGTAATATTGAAATATGTAATGATTGTATGCAAAGGGCATTTGATCAAGTAGAAAAAAGTGGACTACCATATTCTCAAATGATGGGAATGCCATTTCCGCCAAATATGAATTTAAAAGAAATGAACTTTCAAGATTTATCAGATATGATTCCAGATAGACAAAAAGTAAAGAAGAGAAAACCAAAGGAAGAAAAAGAGGCAAAGAAGGAATTTGATATTCGTTCCATCCCTGCTCCTCACAAAATTAATGAAAAATTAAATGATTTTGTAGTGGGACAAGATTTTGCAAAAAAAGTTATTTCTGTTGGTGTGTATAATCACTACAAAAGAGTAGGTGCAAGCAATACAGATGGCATTGAAATTGAAAAATCCAATATGTTAATGATTGGACCAACTGGAAGTGGAAAAACATTTTTAGTAAAAACATTGGCACGTTTGTTAGATGTACCTTTAGCCATTGCAGATGCTACATCTCTTACAGAAGCAGGATACATTGGTGATGATATAGAAAGTGTAGTATCTAAATTATTAGCTGCTGCTGATAATGATGTAGAAAGAGCAGAACATGGAATTATTTTCATTGATGAAATTGATAAGTTAGCAAAGAAAAAAAGCACAAGTCATAGAGATGTAAGTGGTGAAAGTGTTCAACAAGGTCTATTAAAGTTATTGGAAGGCTCAATCGTGGAAGTTCCAGTAGGAGCAAATAGTAAAAATGCGATGGTACCATTGGCAACCATAGATACAAGTAATATTTTATTTATTTGTGGAGGAGCATTTCCAGATTTAGAAAATATTGTAAAAGAGCGTTTAAATAAGAGTGCATCTATGGGCTTTAAGGCAGATTTAAAGGATAAATACGATAATGACAAGGATATATTAAAACAAGTGCAAGTAGAAGATTTAAGAAACTTTGGACTAATACCAGAATTTATTGGTCGTCTGCCAATTATATTTACATTAGATGCTATGAATAAGGATATGCTTGTAAAAGTATTAAAAGAGCCTAAGAATGCAATTATAAAGCAATATCAAAAATTACTTGCTTTAGATGAAGTAGAGTTGATCTTTGATGATAATGCATTAGAAGCTATTGCTGAAAAGGCATTAAAGAAGGATACTGGGGCAAGAGCCCTTCGTTCTATTATAGAAGATTTTATGCTAGATATTATGTATGAAATACCAAAGGATGATAATATTGGTAGAGTAGTCATTACAAGAGAATATATTGAAGGAACTGGTGGGCCTATTATTTCAATGAGAGGATATGAAAGCCTTCCAACATTATAATAGTTAAAAATACTCTGCTTTTTCTATTTACTTTATAAATAAAAGTAAATAAAAAGTAGGGTATTTATTATTAGCAAACAAAAAGTTGACAGATTTAAGAAATTAGCATAAGCTAGCTGTGTAATTGTTAAAAAATACATATAAATTAAGGTATAAAAAATGGCGTATTATACGCTAGGAAAGGAGTTAATTATGGAAAGTATATTAATTGGAATTATTCTTCCATTAGTGGGAACAACATTAGGTGCAGCTTGTGTACTATTTTTAAAGAAGCAGTTAGGTAGTACAATACAAAAAGCATTGGCTGGATTTGCAGGAGGGGTTATGATTGCAGCTTCTGTATGGTCTTTATTAATACCTGCAATGGATATGTCAGAGCATATGGGAAAATTAGCTTTTATACCAGCAGTTATTGGATTTGGATTAGGGATTATATTTTTATTATTGTTAGACCATATTATTCCTCACTTACATGTAAATGAAGATAAGCCAGAAGGATTACATGCTTCATGGAAAAAATCAACAATGCTTTTATTATCAGTAACTCTTCACAATATTCCAGAAGGAATGGCAGTTGGAGTTGTTTTAGCGGGTGCACTAGCAGAAAATAGCAATCTTACAATGATGGGAGCAATTGCTCTATCCATAGGGATAGCAATTCAAAATATTCCAGAGGGAGCCATTATATCTATGCCACTTAGAAGTGCTGGAATATCAAGAGGAAAATCTTTTGTATATGGAGTGTTATCAGGAGTAGTAGAACCAATAGGGGCTGTCTTAACAATCGTATTTTCTAGATATTTAATTGGAGTGTTACCATATTTATTAGCTTTTGCCGCAGGAACAATGATCTATGTTGTTGTAGAAGAATTAATTCCAGAGGCATCAGAAGGAGATCATTCTAATATAGGAACAATTAGCTTTGCTATCGGATTTGCTATTATGATGGTTCTTGATATTGCATTAGGATAGAATCATATTTACTTCCCTTGCATAAACTAATAGAAAAGAACAGTTAGTTTTAATGTGGAGGTAAAAATGGCGGACAACTGTAGAGAAATAATTTCCTCACAGGATTATGCAGATTTTATTGTTCCTTATACAGTAACAGGAGAAAATTATCTAAATCTAGATGTTGCATGCAAGCAGGTTGCTAGTGCTCGATATGAAATTGTTCATGTAAGATTAGACAGTATAGACGAATTAAATTTATATAATTTTAGTTATTATTCATTCCCAAAATTATATGGATTGTTAGATGTGGGAGCTATGGAAGCAACTAATATTATACGAGTACAAGAGCAGCCTGCTTTAAATTTAAAAGGAAACAACGTTATTATCGGCTTTATAGATACAGGAATCGATTATACTCATCCAGCATTTAAAAATTTAGATGGTACAACGAGAATTATTAGTATTTGGGATCAATCTTCTATGTCAGGGAGTACCCCAGCAAATTTTCAATATGGAACAGAATATAGAAGAGAACAGATTAATGAAGCATTAAGACAGGAAGATCCTTTTACTATAATTCCTCAGATAGATACAAATGGACATGGAACTAGTATGGCAGGTATTGCAGCAGGTAGTGAGAGTGTACAGGATGGATTTTTAGGCGCAGCACCAGCGGCAGAAATTGCTGTTGTAAAACTAAAACAAGCAAAAGACTATTTAAAAGATTTTTATTTTGTTCCTAGAGATGTAATTGCTTATCAAGAAAATGATATTATGATGGGAATTCAATATTTAATTAATATTGCTTATACTAGAAAACAACCTCTTGTCATTTGCCTAGGAGTAGGAACAAATCAAGGGTCACATAGTGGTTTTACACCTCTTTCACAAACGCTATCAGAATATGGTAATGTTCCTCAAAATATTGTAGTAGTTGCAGCAGGAAATGAAACAGGAAGAGGTCATCATTATTTTGGCATAATTGAAAAAGAAATAGGATATGAAGATGTAGAAATACGAGTAGGAGAAAAGGAAGTAGGATTTTCTCTAGAATTATGGGCTCAGGCACCAGAAATATATAATATTGCCATTCGATCTCCATCAGGAGAGGAGATTCCTCAAATATCAGCAAAATTAGGGCAAAGTCAAGAACTTAATTTTATATTAAACAAAACCAGAATATATGTAGACTACCGAATAGTAGAACAGCGTTCAGGAGGGTTTTTAATTTTAGTTCGATTTTCCAATCTTACACCAGGAATATGGACAATAAGAGTGTATAATACATTATTTATCCATGGACAATATCATATGTGGTTACCACTTACTGGATTTATAACACCAGATACAAAGTTTTTAAGAGCAAATCCGTATACAACACTTACAACTCCATCAACTGCTACAGGAATAATGACAGTCAGTGCATATGAATATAATACCGGAAGTATATTTTTAAATTCTGGTCGTGGAAATACAAGGTTGGGAGCGATTAAGCCAGATATTACAGCGCCAGGAGTAAATATATTGGTACCAAGGGTAGGTGGTGGGTATACAAGAAAAAATGGAACAAGTATGGCTGCAGCTATTATGGCTGGTGCCTCTGCCTTATTATTGGAATGGGCAATAATAGAACAAAAACACCCGACAATGAATACAGGAGAGGCAATTACTTATTTTATTCGTGGTGCGGACAGAAAAGATACTTTGTTTTATCCCAACAGACAGTGGGGATATGGAACATTAAATATGTATCAAGTATTTGAACGAATTTTATAAAGATTATTTCCATTTTATAAGTGACCATACAGCTAGAAATAGAGATCCTATAAAAATAAAAAAGTCACCAATATTAAAAAATATATGTTTAATTGGTTTTATAGTAGGAAAATTAATATAATCCACAACAAATCCTTTTTTTATTCTATCGTAAGAGTTACTAGTTGCTCCACAGACTATAAACGTTAAAATAAGCTTTACTATATGCATTCCTCGTATAAATATAATTAGAGGAATATATACAATAAGAAGTATAATGTAACAACATAAAGATAGTTTAGATGCAATATTGCTATTAAAATCTAAAGCATTTAAAATTAATCCATAGTTTGGAACAAATTTAATTCGAATTTTTTTATTACAAATATACTTATTTTTACATGGCTCTTTAGGGTTCGAAATTTTATTTTTAAAAAATAAATCTATAAATGAACCTAAGAATCCTAAAATGAAATAAAACAAAAAAACACCTCCTAGAATATAAAAATAATGTCCCCACTTTAGATAAATTAAGTATTTAAAGTGGGGAATTTATCTATTCAAAAATATTATTTTAAAAATCTTTTTAAATCTTGTACATCTTTTTTTGAGCATCCGTCTTTACTATAACGAGCTTTTATATAAAAAGGATGAATCTTTTGCCTAATATTAACATCCATATTGCAAAATTGTTCAATTTCACTTGGTGATAAATAATTTGGTATTTTTGTATTAGAAGAGCGTCTTACTCTTTTAATATAAAGTTTTCGTATAGTACCATTAGGAGAAAAATCTTTCCAAAGTGAAGTTTTTCGTTGTAATTTTTTATGAGGCAAAAGAAATTCTACCTCATCTTCATAATCATCTTCCTTTATTTTAGAAACAGAATGATATTTTTTAATAAAATGATAAATAGCTCTAATAATAACAATAAGGATAATAATAGCAGTCATTATTGCAATTAAAATAACTATTGTATTTAGTATATTTGTTAGCCATAAAGGAGCCTCTTTTCTATACATATCTACATTAGATGAATTAAATTCTTCAAGATGCATCATAGAATCTTCATATGTTTCCTGCGTTTCTTGTGTTGTAGTAGAATTAGAAAAGTCAGGCTTTAAGGAAGAGGAAAGGAGAGAAGAAATTATCCCATCAATTCCAAGAGCCGGTATAGCAAGCATACTAATAATCATAATAGCAGATAGTATACCAACAACTCTAAAGTTTTGCCTTTTCATTTGTTTTTTAGAAAATCCAGCTTTTTTGCCATAAATAGAAAGTAAATACTGCAAGTTTATCCAATTTGTATAAAGTACAGAAAGTACTAAATATAAAAAAGTTAAAAGATAAATATACTGTTGCAATATAGTATATTTCATAATAATAGTAAAAATATAAGCCCCTATAAAAATGAAAAGTGCATATAAGCTAGGGGATTCCATCCAGCTATCTTTATTATTAATTTTACAATAAAAACGATGAAAAAATGTGTACAAAGCAATTATTATAAAAGATATTTTAAAGAAAACATACCAGGGAAAAACTATAAATATAATACTAGTGAAAATAGCAGTAAGTAGGTAAAAAAATAAATTGCTAATATATTTACTAGAAAAATAGCTAATGGTAACAGGAATAAAAACTAGTAATGTAATATATGGTAAATCACTTTCTGAAATAAATGTTAAAGTAACAGCTAATACAAGAGATAATATTATAGTCGCATGAAGTAGCTGTAAGAAACAAATTCTTTTAGCATTCATCTTTTTCCACCTCCCAGGAAAGTAGATTGTATTTGTTATTAGATTGAATCTTTTGTGGAAAATCCGAATACCTTGGAACAATCCAATAGCCAGAGGATGAACTTTGTAATAGTGAAGAAAAACTATCTACTAATGTTTTTTTCTGTGATGTAGAAATTAATACATAATATATATTTGAATAATAGCTTTCTTTTTTTTCCATTTCTATTAAAGAGGTAAAAGATTCCATTGGTAATAATAAGTTAATTCTAGATAGATTTTCTAGAATAAGTTGTAGCTGTGGGTGCCCATTACCGCTAGGAATAGTAATAGAGGATTTAGTTAAGCAATCACATCCATTAGTAACAAGGCGTATAGGGATTCCTTCATAAATTAGTTTTTCACATAAGCTAGCAGCAATACGAATAGCTTCTTCCTTTAGCCCTTCATAATTTAAAACACCTTCATTTTCTAAATTTAATAAAATAGTAACAGTCTGAGAAGTAGTAGAATTATGTGTATTTACCATTAAATTCATAGAGCGAGCAGAAGCAGACCAATTAATTTTATTAAGAGGATCCCATACTTGATAATCTCTAATTCCGGAAAATTCAAAAGGATCTTCAAATAGAAAGCGTTTGCTTGTAAATTCCCCCATAATTTTTTGAAATGGAATGTTAATTTTGCTACTATCAACAGGTTTTGGATATACATATAAGTTTGTATATTGTTTTTGATTATATACAAAGGTTTTTGACAATAATAAATCATGAGATACCAAATTTATTTT
The DNA here is from genome assembly GCA_944380055.1 of uncultured Lachnospiraceae bacterium. Lineage (GTDB taxonomy): Bacteria > Bacillota > Clostridia > Lachnospirales > Lachnospiraceae > Fimimorpha. The sequence continues at coordinate 2,218 of CALWGN010000152.1, read as the reverse complement.
ATCTATTTCATAGTATCCTCGCTTTAAGCAACGAAAGGATAGCGTACGAGTAATCTTTTGATAAAATAAAAGAGAAAATACATCATGTTTATAACAAAGATCAGATACAGAAGAATGTTCACCATTTATAAAAATAATGTATTTACTAAAGGAAAATTTAACATCTAATACAGTAAGAGGAAGAATTTTTGCATTAGTGATTGTTTCTGTAAGTGCTCCAGTTTCTCCCTCTATTACAGGGGAGGGTTGAAAGGCAACGTTAACATCTAAATTATAATTCCAATATTTTGTATATAACTTTTCTTGCAAAAAATAAATAATAAAGGCAGAAAAAATTAATATGAAAATTGTCATACCTTACTCCAATCTTCAGTAGGAAGTGAAATTTCTTTTAGTAATTCAGAAATAACCTGAGCATTTGTAGTTGCACTTGATCCATACTTTGTAGCAATACGATGGGCACATACAGGAATGACACAAGCTTTAATGTCTTCTGGAATAACGTAGTCACGACCTTTTACCATAGCAAAGCCTCTGGATGCTTTTAAAAGTGCTAATGTACCACGAGGGCTAATTCCGTTAGAAATACTTGGATGATTTCTTGTTTTTTGTGCGATATCCGCAATATAATCTAGTAAAATAGGATGTACAAAAATAGAACTTAAATGGTTTATTAATAATTGGATGTTGTCTAAAGAACAGACTGGTTGTAGGGATTTTAGAGGCTGTTGGTTCATAAAGCGATTAATAATTGATAACTCTTCTTCTTTTGTTGGTAATCCCATAGATAATTGAAATAAAAATCGGTCAAGTTGTGCCTCTGGAAGAGGAAATGTACCTCCAGTTTCAATAGGGTTTTGAGTAGCAATAACGAAAAATGGAGGTTCAAGTGGAAAAGTAACTCCATCAATTGTTACTTGCTTTTCTTCCATACATTCTAAAAGGCTAGACTGAGTTCTAGGAGTAGCCCGGTTAATTTCATCGGCTAATAAAATATTACAAAAAATAGGTCCTTTTTTTAGTGTAAACTCCCCGTCTTTTTGATTAAAATAATTTAATCCAGTAACATCAGATGGTAATAAATCAGGAGTAAACTGGATTCGGTGAAATGCAGAATTAATGGATTTAGCCATGGTTTTTGCAAGCACAGTTTTACCTGTTCCTGGAACATCTTCTAAAAGAACATGACCTTCACAAATCATTGCTGTAAGTAATAAATCAATAATAGAATCTTTCCCAATAATTACACTAGAAATGTTTTGTTTTATGGATGATATTATTTTGTTATGCATAACCTTCTCCTTCCAATATGTATATTTTGGTTCATTATAGCATCAAAAAATAAAAATAACAATAAAATACCTTAAGATATATATTATTAAAATAAAAAAATTAAAATTTTTCTTAAATATAAATGAATAAGTACAATTACATATATTTTTTTAGTGAAAGTTGTAATATTTTGTGTTAAAATAGATAGAACTTTAAAGAGTGAAAAATGGGATAAAAAGGAGTAAGTCATGGAACTAAATAAAAAAACGGTGAAAAGAATACAAGGATTAGTATTGTTTACTGTATTAGTATTCTTTATTGTACAAAACCATACAATGATTATTGATTGGTTTTATACAGGTATTAAATTAGCAATGCCTTTTATTATTGGAGGCTGTATTGCATTTATTTTAAATGTACCAATGAGGGCTATTGAAAAAAATGTATTTAAGTGTAGGGAAAATGAAAAGAAGCCAATGAAAAAATTAAAGAGGGCTGCCAGTTTATTATTAGCAATATTAGCAATAGTAGGAGTAATTATATTAGTAATTTTTGTTGTTGTACCTGAGCTAGCAAATACATTAATTTCAATAGGGGAAACTATTCCAGTATTTATTAAGGAAACTCAAGTTTGGGCAGAGGAAATGTTAAAGCAGTATCCAGAAGTTGTAGATCAAATTACGTCATTAAAATTTGATTGGGAATCTATTGTAAAAAATGTATTTGGATTTTTAGGATATGGTGCAGGTTCTATTTTAAATTCTACTGTAACAATTGCAACGGGAGTAATTAGTGTTATATTTAGCTTTGTTTTTAGTTTTATTTTTGCCATTTATATTTTAATGCAAAAGGAAAAGCTATCAGAGCAATTAAAACGTTTATTATACGCATATTTAGATGAATGTAAGGTAGATAAAATTATTTATGTTGCGACAGTAACAGAAAG
>CALWGN010000151.1 GCA_944380055.1 uncultured Lachnospiraceae bacterium | reverse complement strand
CAGGTGGGGTTTCCGTTGCTATTGGAGAGTTAGCCCCTGGTCTTAAAGTAGATTTAAATAAAGTTCCAAAAAAATATGCAGGTCTTGATGGAACAGAAATTGCTATTTCAGAATCACAAGAACGTATGGCAGTTGTAGTAGATAAAAAAGATGTAGAACAATTTTTAGCCTATGCAAAGGAAGAAAATTTAGAGGCAGTTGAAGTGGCAGAAGTGACAGAAGAACCACGTTTAGTATTGCAGTGGAGAGGAAAAGATATTGTAAACTTATCTCGTGCATTTTTGGATACCAATGGAGCCCATCAGGAAGCAGATGTTACGGTTACTATTCCAGAAAAGGAAGAAAGCTATTTTGCAGTAAAAGAAGTAGAAGATGTAAAGAAAACATGGCTTTCCATGCTATCTGATTTAAATGTATGCTCTCAAAAAGGGTTAGTGGAAATGTTTGATAGCTCTATTGGTGCAGGAAGCGTACTTATGCCTTATGGTGGAAAATACCAATTAACAGAAACACAGGCAATGGTAGCAAAGCTTCCAGTATTACATGGAACAACGGATACAGTAACAATGATGAGCTATGGATTTAATCCATACTTATCTTCATGGAGTCCATATCATGGAGCAGTTTATGCAGTAGTTGAATCCATCTCTAAAATTGTTGCTTCAGGTGGAGATTTTAGTAAGGTTCGTATGACTTATCAAGAGTACTTTAAGCGAATGACAACAGACCCAAAAACATGGGGTGAGCCATTTAGTGCATTGCTTGGTGCATATGCGGCACAAATTGGTTTTGGATTACCATCTATTGGTGGAAAGGACTCTATGTCAGGTACCTTTAACGATATTAGTGTACCACCAACATTAGTATCCTTTGCAGTAGATGTAGCTTCTGAAAAAACAATGATTACACCAGAACTTAAAAAAGCTGGGAATAAATTAGTCTTATTTAAGATTGAAAAAGATGAATATGATTTACCAAATTATGAGCAAATTAAGAGTTTATATCAAGCTATTTTTGAAGGGATTAAAGAAGGAAAAATTATTTCTGCTTATGCATTACAAGCAAACGGTATTGCAGAGGCAGTAAGTAAAATGGCATTTGGTAATGAGTTAGGTGTTACTATTGATACATCTGTAAGTAAGGAAGAGTTATTTGCACCAGCATTTGGTAATATTATTGCAGAAGTGCCAGCTTCTTATGCAGATGAGCTGGGACAAGTAATCGGTGAAGTAACAGAAAATTATAGCTTTTCTTATAGCAATATTATTATTGATGGAAAAGAAGCAGTGGAAACATGGAAAGCTCCACTTGAAAGTGTATTCCCATCTGTATCAGGAAAGCAACAACCAAAGGTAGATACACCAATTTATAATACAAATGACATTTATATTTGTAAAAATAAAGTAGCAAAGCCAACGGTATTTATTCCAGTATTTCCAGGTACAAACTGTGAATATGATAGTACAAAGGCATTTGAACGTGCAGGGGCAAATGTAATTGTTAAAGTTATGAAAAATTTATCGGCACAAGAGATAAGGGAATCTGTAGATGTATTTGAAAAGGCAATTAGTCAGTCTCAAATTATTATGTTCCCAGGAGGATTTTCAGCTGGAGATGAACCAGATGGTTCTGCAAAATTCTTTGCAACAGCATTTAGAAATGCTAAGTTAAAAGAGTCCGTAGAAAAATTATTAAATGAAAGAGATGGATTAGTATTAGGTATTTGCAATGGATTTCAGGCACTTATTAAATTAGGTTTAGTTCCTTATGGTGAAATTAGACAGCAAACAGAAGATTCACCAACATTAACAATGAATACTATTGGTCGTCATATATCAAAAATGGTATATACAAAGGTTGTTACAAATAAATCCCCTTGGTTACAACAAGCAACACTAGGTGGTGTATATTGTAATCCAGCTTCTCACGGAGAAGGAAGATTTGTTGCTAGCAAGGAATGGTTAGAGAAACTATTTGATAACGGTCAAGTAGCAACTCAATATGTAGATATCCATGGAAATCTTGCACAATGTGAAGAGTGGAATCCAAATGGTTCTTATGCAGCCATTGAAGGTATTACAAGTCCAGATGGTCGTGTATTAGGAAAAATGGCTCATTCTGAAAGACGTGGAAATTCTGTAGCAATTAATATTTATGGGGAACAAGATTTAAAAATCTTTGAATCTGGTGTCAATTACTTTAAATAATATAAATATTATCGAAAAGGTAATTTTCTATAATGAAATAAGAGGCTTGTTTTTATAAAAATAAAAGCAAGTCTTTTATTATATAAAAAAGAAATTTTTATTATATGGAAAGAAGCTTTATTATATAAATTGTATAAAAAAATAAAACATAAAATAAGTATAAAGGATGAGTAAAAGAAAGAGCAAATTATTGTAAGGAAAAATAAAATGTGGTACAATAAACCATAATATTTGCTAGAAAAAATCATAATATTGTACTTAACATAGACTGCAATAAGGAGGTAATTATGATAAAAAAATGTTTATTAGCTAGTATACTGTCATTATGTATCATATTTATAGCTAGTTGTACCAATGAAAAACAGACGAATACTACAGTAACAGGAGATGAGATAACAAATAATGTTGGAGATACAGAACAGTCAAATAATAATCCGTTAGAAGAAACAAAGATGGATAGAAAATTTAGTGACTTACAGACAGATTGGATTAATGGTTATATTGTAATTATGAATACTATATTTACTAAAGTAGATGATAATATAGGTGTTCCAGTATTTGCCCTATATAAAGTAGAAGGAAAAGAAGAACCTCTTATGTTAACAGGTTATAAAAAAGAAGATGGAAGTGGAAAATACTATGTATATAGTTATGAAGATACAACACTATATGATTTAGGTGAATTAAATGGAACAGTATATATGAATATGGTAAACAATCAAATTTATGTAGTAAAAGAAAATGGTAATCATGAATTATATGAATTTAGAGATAATCGATTATGGTTACAACAAACAGGTGGAGAGATGGAAGATGGATTTATAGCTCTTAATACAAAATCTTTAGTAGATAGTGTAGTTAATGCAGATAATATTAAAAGTTTTATTATAGAATAAAAATAAAGCCCCCAATTAATTGGAACTATGAAGACCAATTGATTGGGGGTATTTTGTAATAAATCATATTTAATTATTATTAAAATCAAAAGAGAAACCGAAATGTTCTCCTGAGTTAGAGAAACTTTCCTCTGTAGAAGAGGTGTAACTGTTTGATTCATTTTCCTTAGTAGATGTGTTGCTATCATTTTCTTTTGTAGCATCTTTTTCATCATCATCAAGAAACGCATCATCATCAAGCAATGATTCATCATCCAAGTGGCTAGAATGAATTTCACAATTACTTGATAGTAGTCCAGAAGGCATAGCATATTTGCTATCATCGGTAGTAGCACCATCTTTTAAGTCATTGGCATCAATAATTAAATAAGTCCTTTTTTCAACAGAAGAGCTAGGGCAAAATTCATTGGCCAGATGATTAGAATCTTTGCATACAGAAACTTGTACATGGCGAGTGCAGTAGTCTGTAGGAGCAGTTCCAGGCGCAAAGTATTCTTCATAAACAACACTGTTACTATCTTCACTATCACATACACCTTCAATTGCTAGCAAACCAGACTTGCTACAAATTTTAGCAGTTTCTAATTGATTTTTTTGAGTAAATCCAATATCTTCTTTACCTTCGTGGATTCTTGCCATTACCTTTTGCCAAATGACTTTATGATAGCTACCACTACCAAGTGATTTTGAGTCATCATAGCCAGACCAAATACCAGCAGTGTAATAAGGAGAATAGCCAACAAACCATAAGTCATTGGAATTTGTAGAAGAACCACTTTTTCCTGCAATAGACATATTAGGAACTTTACAAAGTTCACCTGTAGCAGTAATGCCATATTCTTTCCAAGGGCTATCGCCATTAATAGTGTCTTCCATTGCAGCAGTTATTAAAGCAGCAGTGGATTCCTTTAAAACAGTATGAGTTTCAGGTGTTTTTTCAAGGATTACCTTTCCGTCCTTATCCAATACTTTTGTATATAAAATAGGTTCTGTATAAATTCCATTATTTTCAATAGCAGCATAGGCCGCAGTTATTTCCAAATTAGTAACTCCATAGGTTAACCCTCCTAATGCAAGAGATGGTACAATATCAGATAATGTACCATTTTCTGTTTGTAAAGACTCTACTAGTGTTGTAATACCAAAATCCTCTGCATATTCAAATCCTAGTTTCGGTGTTACTGTATTAACCAATGCTTTGGCAGCTACAATGTTCATGGAATAGGCAATCCCTTGACGGATATTTGCATAGCCTACATATTGAGAATTCCACCAGTTAGCAAATGTCTGATTCCCAGCAGTATAAGGGGCATCATAGTAAGTAGTTGCTAGTGTAGCACCAGCAGTATCAATAGCAGGTGCAAAAGCAGTTAGTACTTTAAAACAAGATCCAGGTTGACGTTTGGAGTTAGTTGCACGATTTAACACACGATTTCCAGTCTTTTCTCCACGTCCTCCACTTAATGCCATTACATAACCAGTAGACTGATCCATAACAACCATAGATGCTTGCGGCTGAAGTGTTTTCGTAATCACCTCATTTTTTATAGAATCACCTTCTTGCAATACATAACTTCGAAATTCACTTACTGCAGTTTCAATAGAAGCATCATCTGGGAAAATTAGTTTAAATGCAGGTTTATTAAGAGTAACATTATGATAATTTTTCAAGTCATTTGTATTAAAGCTTTCAACTGTTCCATTAGAACGCTGCACATCAAGGCTATATTCAATAGAATATTCAGTAAAATCATAATTTTCTTCTTTGTTTACCTCTTCATCAACAATGGCTTGAATATCTGGATCCATTGTTGTAAAAATACTAAGCCCACCACTATAAAGTAAATTAGAAGCTTGGGTTTGAGTATAACCATATTGCTCCATTAAATCATTTAATACTTCATCAAATACAGCATCAGTAAAATAGCTAAAAACTTGTGATGTTGAATTAGACGATGTTGTTTGAATGCGAGAATAAACATCATCATTTAATGCATCATCATATTCAGCTCTTGTAATAAGCCCTTGGTCCAACATACGAGATAATACTGTTTTCCTACGAATAGCGTTTTTTTCTGGTTGAGTAATAGGGTTGTATTTTGATGGATTTTGAGTAATAGAAGCAATAACAGCACTTTCTGATAACGTTAGCTCAGATACATCCTTATGAAAATATTTGTTAGATGCAGCTTGAACTCCTAATGTATTACTTCCTAAATTAATAGTGTTTAAATAGTATTCTAAAATTTTTTCTTTAGAAAGTTCTTTTTCTAGTTTTACTGATAGGTACTGTTCTTGAATTTTTCTTTCTAAGCGCTCAGCAAACGTTTGCTCACTGCCTCCATTGAAAATACTATTTTTAATAAGCTGTTGAGTAATTGTACTAGCACCTTCTGAAAAATCACCGCTTGTTAAGCCAACTGTAGCCGCACGTAAAATTCCTCGTATATCAATTCCGTTGTGATATAGAAATCGTTCATCTTCAATAGCAATAAATGCATTGATTAAATGTTCTGGCAGTTGTTCATAAGAAACTTCTTGGCGATTGGAGCCAGACATTACTAATGTATTCATAACATTTCCGTTAATATCATATACATAAGAGGCATATTCCTCTGGTTTTACATCTAAAGCAGAAATATCAGGTGCACTATTTATAATTCCTTTGAGTACACCAATTCCAATACTAGCAAAAAATAAAAAGCAAACAATAAAGAAAAATAGAATAAGCTTAAAAATAGAAATATTAATTTTTCTATTTATTCTAGGGGTTTTAGATTGAAGCTGAGATAATCTCTTTTTCGCACCTTTTTTTCCGTAGTTCATGTAGTACCTCCTTTTCTAAATACATTATAACAAAAGAAATACAGATAAGCAAATAGGAGTTAAGAATTATCTTTATTATATCCAAATTTTGGGAATATTATAGTTACTTTGAAATATAATTGTAAAAAAAAAATCTATTGTAAAAAATTAAACATTGTATTATAATTTATTTATAATTACAGAAAAGGAAAAAGGAAATTGATAGAAAATTATAAAACTATATATAAAAATGGCGAAGGTGAGATAATAGAGAAAAAATCAAGATTTATTGCTACAATTCGCTATGTAGAAACAGAAGAAGAAGCTATTAGCTTTATTGAAGAATTAAGAAAAAAATATTGGAATGCAACTCACAATTGTTTTGCATATGTTATTGGAACAAAAAATGAGATTGTACGTTGTGGTGATGATGGAGAGCCAAGTCAAACAGCAGGAAAGCCAATGTTAGATGTATTATTAGGTAATGAAATTTGTAACGTTGCTTGTGTAGTGACTCGATATTTTGGAGGAACATTATTAGGCACTGGTGGTTTGGTTCGTGCTTACTCAAAAGCTGTAAAAGAAGGGCTAGAACAATGTGTTATTGTAGAAAAAAAGTTAGCAGAGGAAATAAAAATCCATACTGATTATAATGGGATTGGAAAAATTCAATATATATTAGCACAGGAACAGGTGACTCCAACAAATACAGAATATACTGATGTAGTAGATATAACAGTGCCAATTCCAGTAAATCAAGTAGATGATATTATAAATCAAATAATAGAAGGGACTAATGGAAAGGCAGAAATAGAAAAAATAAGACAGTTATATTATGGAATTATCGATAAAGAAGTAATACTATTTGATTATTAAGTATTATAGAAAGGAGGAGTTTAAATGGCAGTAATTATGTGGTTAATCGCTTTTATACTTTTAGTAGTTGCAGAAATTGTATCATTACAATTAATTTCTATATGGTTTGCATGTGGAGCATTAGTAGCAATTATTATTTGCTTGCTTGGAGGATCTGTAATACTACAATTTTTTGGTTTTATTATAGTATCATTTTTCTTGTTAATGCTTATAAAACCAATAACAAAAAAATTCACCTCCAAAACAGTAAAGACAAATGTAGATAGTTTAGTCGGTATGAAGGCAGAAGTTAGAGAGGAAGTAAATGAACATAGTGGTACTGTTTATGTCAATGGATTAGAATGGAGTGCGAGAACAAAGGGTAATAGTATTCCAAAAGGGGAATTTGTTACAATAGAAGAAATTAGTGGTGTTAAGCTAATAGTTGAAAAGATAAAGGAGGAAAAGGTATGTTAGTAATGTCAGGAAGTATAGTAGGAGCTGTGGTTCCAATTGTTATTTTAATTGTTATTTTACTTATTTTGTCATCTTGTGTAAAGATCGTTCCGCAAGCAAGTGCAATGGTAGTAGAACGATTAGGAGGCTATTTAACTACGTGGTCAGTAGGTATTCATGTAAAAATGCCATTTATTGATCGTGTTGCTAAGAAAGTAATATTAAAAGAACAAGTAGTAGATTTTGCACCACAGCCAGTTATTACAAAAGATAATGTTACGATGCGAATTGATACCGTTGTATTTTTCCAAATTACAGATCCAAAGTTATTTGCTTATGGAGTAGAAAATCCTATTATGGCAATTGAGAATTTAACAGCGACAACACTTCGTAATATTATTGGTGATTTAGAATTAGATGAAACAT
>CALWGN010000150.1 GCA_944380055.1 uncultured Lachnospiraceae bacterium | reverse complement strand
AAAGAATTACAAAGTCTAGGCTTAGATATAAGACTATATTCTGAAAACAATGAAGAACTAGAAATAAAAGAAAATATTGAGGAAGGAATTGACCTAAACCTAGAACAAGATAAAATTGTACCAGATGAATTGGCCATTAATGAAGATGAATTAGCTGTTTTACCAGATGATGAAATGGATGAACTAGCTATAGAAGAATCTGAAGAAGCTGAAGACGATGATTTATTTGGGGATTTAGACGATACAGATTTAGGTGAAGATAATTTACTAAATGATGACGATATAATTGAATAAAAAATAATTGAATAACGGTTTGTCTTACCATATTTAAAGCTATTTCTTTATCTAGAAAATATGTTCGAGCGGTGTATAAAGAAATAACTCTAAATAAAAGAAAGACTATAAAAGTAGAAATACTTCTATAAAGGGGGACATTTCATGGACGAATTAGAAATATTCGATAAATTAAAAATTGGTCTTGCTTCTGATGAAAAGATTAGAGAATGGTCTAAAGGAGAAGTTAAAAAGCCAGAAACAATTAATTACAGAACATTAAAACCAGAAAAAGATGGTCTATTTTGTGAGAAAATATTTGGACCAACAAAAGACTGGGAATGCCATTGTGGAAAATACAAAAGGGTAAGATATAAAGGAATTGTTTGCGATAGATGTGGTGTTGAAGTAACAAAATCTAAAGTAAGGCGTGAAAGAATGGGGCATATTGAACTAGCAGCACCAGTTGCACACATTTGGTATTTTAAAGGTATTCCTAGCAGAATTGGATTAATGCTAGACATTTCTCCAAGAAGCTTAGAAAAAGTTATTTATTTTGCTAACTATATTGTTACAGATAAAGGTACTTCTGGACTAACAAAAACACAAATCTTAACAGAAAAAGAATACCATGAAGCAATAGAAAAATATGGAAAAGATTCTTTTAAGGCAGAAATGGGTGCACAAGCTATTAGAAAACTACTAGAAGAAATAGACTTAGACAAATTATCTGAAAAACTAAAAAAGGAATTAACAAAAGCAAGTGAACAAAAGAAGGTAAAACTAATTAAAAGATTAGATACTATAGAATCTTTCAGAACCTCAGGAAACAGACCAGAGTGGATGGTAATGAATGTAATACCAGTTATTCCACCAGAACTAAGACCAATGGTACAACTAGATGGAGGAAGATTTGCAACATCTGACTTAAACGATTTATATAGAAGAGTTATTAATAGAAACAATAGATTAAAAAGATTACTTGAATTAGGAGCACCAGAAATAATTGTAAGAAATGAAAAAAGAATGCTACAAGAATCGGTAGATGCATTAATAGATAATTCGAGAAGAGGGAGACCGGTAACAGGAGCAGGAAATAGACCTTTAAAATCATTATCAGATATGCTAAAGGGAAAACAGGGTAGATTTCGTCAAAATCTTTTAGGAAAAAGAGTTGATTACTCAGGACGTTCTGTTATTGTTGTTGGACCAGAACTAAAAATTTATCAATGTGGATTACCAAAAGAAATGGCAGTAGAATTATTTAAACCATTTGTTATGAAAGAACTAGTTGGCAGAGGAATTGCACATAATATAAAAAATGCAAAAAGAATGGTAGAAAGATTACGCCCAGAAGTATGGGATATACTAGAAGAAGTAATACATGACCATCCTGTTATGTTAAACCGTGCACCAACATTACATAGACTAGGTATACAAGCATTTGAACCAGTATTAGTAGAAGGTAGAGCAATAAAATTACACCCACTTGTATGTACAGCTTTTAATGCTGACTTTGACGGGGATCAAATGGCGGTACATGTTCCATTGTCTCCAGAAGCACAAGCAGAAGCAAGATTTTTAATGCTTTCTGTTAATAATTTACTAAAACCACAAGATGGAAAACCTGTAACAGTACCAACACAAGATATGATTCTAGGAAGCTATTATTTAACAATGAACGCACCAAATGAACCTGGCGAAGGAATGTATTTTAAAGACGAAGACGAAGCTTTACTAGCATATCAAAATGGAGATTTAGGGCTTCATGCAAAAATAAAAGTAAGAAGAACAATAGAAGTAAATGGAGAACTAAAAACAAAAGCAATTGAAACAACAGTAGGAAGAATAATATATAACCAAGGAATACCACAAGATTTAGGATTTGTAGACAGAAGTAATCCAGAAAATATTTTTGAATTAGAAATTAATTTTCCAGTTGCAAAAAAGAATATTGCAAGCATTGTTGCAAAATGTATTAATGAACATGGATTATCTAGAACAGCAGAGTTATTAGACTATATTAAGAAAACAGGGTACCATTATTCTACAAAAGGTGCAATTACTGTTTCTGTTGCAGATGTTGCAGTTCCAGAAAAGAAAAAAGAATTATTAGAAGAAGCGGAAAAACAAGTTGAAGAAGTTGCAAAACAATATAAAAGAGGATTAATTACTAATGATGAAAGATATAACCAAGTAATTAAAATTTGGGAAAAAACAACAAATGATGTTGCAAATGCCATGAAAGAAAACTTTGATGAACTAAATCCAATATTTATGATGGCACAATCTGGAGCAAGACGGAAATATGAGCCAATTAAGACAAATTGCAGGTATGCGTGGATTAATGGCAAGTACAACAGGTAAAACAGTTGAAATACCAATTAAGTCTTGCTTTAGAGAAGGCTTAGATGTTTTAGAGTATTTTATTTCTTCTCATGGGGCTAGAAAAGGATTAGCAGATACAGCTTTAAGAACGGCAGACTCTGGATATTTAACTAGAAGATTAGTTGATGTAGCTCAAGACATTATTGTAAGAGAAGAAGATTGCGGAACAAATGAAGGAATTCTTTTATATGATATTAAAGATGGAAACCAAGTAATCGAAAATTTAACAGAAAGACTAATAGGAAGATATCCTATAGAAGATATTACTAATCCTGAAACAAAAGAAATAATTGCAGACACTAATACTATGATTACAGAAAAAATAGCAAATAAAATTATATCAGCTGGAATTGAAAAAGTAAAAGTACGTTCTGTATTAGCATGTAAAACAAAACATGGAGTTTGTGCAAAATGCTATGGAATGGGGTTAGCAACTCATGAAAAAGCTCAAATTGGTGAGGCTATTGGTATTATAGCTGCACAATCAATTGGAGAACCAGGTACACAATTAACAATGAGAACTATTCATAATGGTGGTGTTGCTGGTGGAGACATTACGCAAGGTCTTCCTAGAGTGGAGGAACTATTCGAAGCTAGAAAACCAAAGGGACTAGCAATAATTTCTGAAATTGCTGGAACAGTTTCTATTTCAGATGACAAGAAAAGAAAAGAAGTTGTTATAACAGGAAAAGACAATAGTAAAACATATATAGTAAGCTTTGGTGCTAAATTAAAAGTAAAAGAGGGAGACGTAGTAGAAGCGGGAGATGCTATTACAGAAGGATCTATAAATCCAAATGATATTCTTTCTATTAAAGGTGCAGAAGGAGTGTACGAATACCTTATTTCAGAGGTACAAAAGGTATATAGAAACCAAGGCGTTGACATAAATGACAAACATATTGAAGTAATTGGAAGACAAATGCTAAAACGCATTAAAATAGAAGATGGAGGAGACACAGGCTTATTACCAGGAGCTTTAATAGATACTAATGAATTTAATGAACTAAATAATCAGATGAAAGAAGAAGGCAAAAAAGAGGCAAAGGGAAGAAGAACATTATTAGGTATTACAAAAGCTTCTCTTGCAACAGAGAGCTTCTTATCTGCAGCATCATTCCAAGAAACAACAAGAGTATTAACAGAAGCTGCAATAAAAGGAAAAATAGACCACTTAATTGGACTAAAAGAAAATGTAATTATAGGAAAACTAATTCCAGCAGGAACCGGTATGAATATGTATAGAAATACACATATAAATACAGAAAAACAAGAAAATGCAGAAAACATAGAAAATACTGAGAATTCCGAAGTAAAGGCATAAATAAAAGTGTTATTATAATAAACCCGTTAAATATTAATATTTTTGTTTAATATTTAACGGGTGCTTTTTAATTTTAGGATTAAATTTGCAAAAACTTGCATTTTGTAGGGAAATAATGTATAATAGAAATAGTTATGTATACCAAGAAAGGGGAAATGTATATGGAACAAGAAAAAATAGAACAATTAAGAAAAGAAGCAATGGAAAATTATAGAATTATGAGAGAATGTGATAAAACTTTAAGAAAAATAAAAAAAATAAATGATGCAGAAAATGGAAAGAAGGGGGAATAAAATATGGCAAATAGTACTAAAAGCAAAGAAATAGAAGGAAATTTATCAAAAGCATTTGCTACAATAGATTTAGATTCTAAAGATTTACTATTTGAAAGAGTAAGAGCAATTAACGAAGAACGTGATGACTATGTTAACAAAAGAGCAATAGAATTAGCTTCAGATGAATATTTGCAAAGACATTTTAGAGATTTTGTCCCAGGAACACCAGACGAAAAAGCAACATTTATAAGAAGCCTTTCTTTAGAACGAAAAATTGATATAATTGCAGATTATACAATAGAAAGGCGAATATTTGAAGGAAACGAACAAGATAGAGTAAAATTAAGCGATATTTATAAGCATAAAAAAGAAAACAAATTACGTTATAAAGAACAAGCTCTTGAACTAATTAATATGTATGAGCGTATTCTAAAAGAAAATCAAACGAAAATTGATACATTAAAAGCAGACATTGAAACAACTAAATCTAATATAGCATCATCTGAGGCAAAATTACAAGAAATTATTGGTAAAGATGATGAAGCTTTGGCATATGCAGGGCGTCAAAGTACTAAATTTAATAAAGATAAAGCAATACAAGAAATGCAAAAAAATATAGCTAGTTTAAAAGCAAAGCTAAGTAAACAAGAAAAATTATTAACTGAATTACAAGAAATACAGTCAAAGTTTGAAGTAGAATTTGCAAATAGAAAAGCAGAGATTGAAATAGAACTACAAAAAGAGGAAATATATTTATATGATAGAGTAGCAAATAAAGAAAAATCTACTGATGATAGCCAAGAAAATACTAAATCTGATGAGACTAAAGAAAACGAAGACACACAAACTATTCTACAGCCAGCAAAACAAGTGGGGGATAGAAACATTGCTAAAGCAATGATGGACGATTTTTTTAATTTGTCTCCAGAAGACCAAAGAAAATTGCTAGACAGAATGGACAACCAAGGAATTCTAGACATGGCAAGAAAACTAGGACAAGTAAATAGAGCAAGATTTAATGTAATACTAAATGCTAGATTAGACGAATTAAAACAAGACAGTATTGATTTTAATGGTATTTCTATAACAAAACAAGAACTTAAGGATATGAAACATATTTCACCTGATAAACTAAAAGCAATAAGAGAAGAATTAGACACATTTAATAGCGAATTTGAAAATAAAAGTATAGATGAAATTGAAACATTTGAATCTAAATTACAATATGTTAGAATAGGAGCACTACTTTCCGAAACAGGAAGCCTTAGAGGAATAACGAGGTTCTTAGATGGAATTAGTTCTAAAGGAAATGGAAATGCTATATTCGAATTATCAAAATCTTTTGCAAGATATGCAGAAATAAAAAGACAAAGAACTTGCGAAAAAGACAACTGGGTAGATTCATTAAGAGCAGAAATAGGGAGAAAGCCAAAACATAAATTAGCTAAAGATGGAACTATACAACTAAATAGAGACCCAAATAAGAAAAGTAGATTTGAAGGTAGATCTGAAGATAGATAAAATTTGCTAAAAACGTTGACATTTTAAAGCGAAGATGATATAATTTAAACCGCTAATGCGTAAGCGTTAGCGGTTATATTTTTTATAAAAAAGAAAAGAGGTGAAATGAATTGCCAACAATTAACCAACTAGTTAGAAAAGGTAGAAAAACAAGTACAACAAAATCAACAGCTCCAGCTCTACAAAAAGGTTACAACTCTAAAAAGAAAAAACAAACTAATAACAGAGCACCACAAAAAAGAGGTGTATGTACAGTTGTTAAAACTGTAACTCCAAAAAAGCCTAACTCTGCTTTAAGAAAAGTTGCAAGGGTTAGACTTTCAAATGGATATGAAGTTACATCTTATATTCCAGGAATAGGACACAATCTACAAGAACATAGTGTTGTTTTAATTAGAGGTGGAAGGGTAAAAGATTTACCAGGTGTTAGATACCATATTATAAGAGGCACATTAGACACTGCTGGTGTTAAAGACAGAAACCAAGGTAGATCTAAATATGGAGCAAAACGTCCTAAAAAGTAATATTTAGGAATAAAAATAGTGCGAAATTATTGGTCAATTCATTTTAGAATAGATATAATTATGCACTATACTGAAAAATTTTCAGAGTACCTAGATACTTTTTTTAAGGTATCATATTTTAATTTAAAGGAGGGAAGAATAGTGCCAAGAAGAGGATATATTGCAAAAAGAGAAGTTTTACCAGATCCAATTTATAATAGCAAAGTTGTTACAAAATTAATTAACAATATTATGCTAGATGGTAAAAAAACTGTTGCACAAGGAATTGTATATGGAGCTTTTGATATTATTAAAGAAAAAGAACAAAAAGATCCATTAGAAGTTTTTGAAGCAGCATTAAACAATGTTATGCCAGTTTTAGAAGTTAAAGCAAGAAGAGTAGGTGGAGCAACATACCAAGTTCCAATTGAAATTAGACCTGAAAGAAGACAAACTCTTGGATTAAGATGGCTTGTAACTTATGCTAGAAATAGACATGAAAAAACAATGGCAGAAAAATTAGCTGGAGAAATTATAGATGCAGTTAACAGTAATGGTAATGCATTTAAGAAAAAAGAAGATACTCATAGAATGGCAGAGGCTAATAAAGCATTTGCTCATTACAAATGGTAAAATTTATATTATGTGTATATAAAAACAAAAAATAATATAAAAAGGAGGAAAAAAAGTAAAATGGCAGGAAGAGCGTATCCACTAGAAAGGACAAGAAACATAGGAATAATGGCTCACATTGATGCTGGTAAAACAACAACAACAGAGAGAATATTATTCTATACAGGAAAAACACATAAAATAGGAGAAGTTCACGAAGGTGAAGCTACTATGGACTGGATGGCACAAGAACAAGAAAGAGGAATAACAATTACATCTGCTGCAACAACATGCTTCTGGAGAGACAATAGAATTAATATTATTGACACACCAGGGCACGTAGATT
>CALWGN010000149.1 GCA_944380055.1 uncultured Lachnospiraceae bacterium | reverse complement strand
GATTTCCTATGAGACCTTTAGGGTGGAAGTCTCCCAAAGAGACTCTACTTAATTTTTTAAATAAAAATGTAACATATGTTTGACAAACCTACATTGTAGAAATGATAATTACATTTTATACCTTCTTTCCCCATTGTAATAACAATTCTCATATGTTATAGTATTTTAATACCGTTTGCAATATTATGTTATCTTTAGGAGGATTTTTATGAAACAGCAACGTATTTTTTATCTTGATTTTATAAGAGGGCTTTCTACTTTGCTTATTCTTTTTTATCATTTTAGTGTATCTTTATTATCATTAAACATAGATGTTCCAATACCACTTTTAAACTCTCATGCTAATGGTACATTTGGTCATATGGGTGTGTCTTTATTTTTTATTATTTCTGGAGCAGCACTTATGTACACATATGATAATCATTTAGATGTTATTACATTTTATAAGAAGAGATTCTTATCTTTATTTCCAATGTTTTGGATTGGATATTTACTATGCTGTATATGGTTCCAAGTAATTCATCGCCTACCTTTTGCTCCACTTCCAAAGTGGCGTTTTATTTTTACCCTGTTTGGTATGGATGGATATTTAGCATCCGTTACTCCTACTTTTTATCAAATTGGTGAATGGTTTCTTGGATGTATCATACTTTTATATATTATCTTTCCTCTTTTAAGATTTTTAATGAAAAAGTATCCAAAACAGCTTCCTTTTATTATTTTTCCACTATTTATTGTTTATGTAGTATGTTATCCATTTTCTAATATGATTTTAGATAGAGATTTTATTGTCCGTATTCCTGATTTATTGTTTGGAATGTATTTTATAACTTATATAAAAAGAGTAAATATAAGTACTGGAATAATCTCTTTTATTATTCTTATGATTTTTTTATTAATACCAATTCCAATGTTAGAAATATTTAAAATAGATATTATTGGAGTTTCTACATTTTTACTTCTTGTATATGTGGCACAATTTTTAAAGAACAATTACATTATTTACTGTTTTCGTACTATAAGTAAATATTCCTATGCTATATTTCTTGTACATCACATAGTAATGGTCCAATTTTTAAACTATTTTTCCAATCAGATACTTTCTATTGGAAAATTTATGATTGTATTTATAGAAACTGTATTTTTAATCCTTATTTTTACACTTTTCTTATATAAACTTAATAATCTTATTGTAAATCGTTTTCCTGCTTACTTAAAAAATCACAAATAAGATTTTTAATAAAATTTCTCTTTAATACAAAGAAAGGATGAATCGCTAACTCTAGCTTTTCATCCTTTCTTATTTGATTTGTTATAACTTACACAATTATTTTACTTCTGTTAGGCTATCATAGAGCTTTTCATATTCTTTTGCAGAGGATGACCATGAAAAATCCTGCTTCATGGCACGTAGTACCATTTTATTCCATGCATCTCTATGGTTAAAATATGTTTCTTTCGCATAATTAATAATATGCAACATTTCATGTGCATTGTAATTTGCAAATGAATATCCCGTTCCCTCTCCTGTATATTCATTATAAGGGATAACTGTATCTCTTAATCCACCTGTTTCTCTTACAATTGGAAGAGTTCCATATCTTAAGCTCATAAGCTGGCTAAGACCACAAGGCTCAAATAATGATGGCATTAAAAATGCATCACTTCCGGCATAAATCTGATGAGATAGACTTTCAGAATAATATATATTGGCAGAAACTCTATTTGGATATTTTCTTGCGTAATAGGAAAATAGCTCTTCAAATCTTGACTCCCCAGTTCCTAAAATCACTAACTGTACATCCTCACTACATATTTGTTCCATGACACATTCCACTAAATCAAAGCCTTTTTGACCTGTTAATCTTGATACAATACCTATCATAAATGCATTTTCATCACAATTTAATCCCAATTTTTTCTGTAATGCCAACTTATTTCTTCGTTTTGCCTGAAATACATTATCTGTATCATAAGTATAATCAATATCTTCATCTGTTTTAGGATTATAGAAATTATAATCAATTCCATTTAAAATACCTAATAAATTGTTTGACTTAGCTCTAAGCAATCCATCTAAATTTTCGCCATAAAATTGTGTTTGTATTTCTTCTGCATAAGATTTACTTACTGTTGTAATTTTATCTGCATATACAAGTCCACCTTTTAATAAGTTACCATTTTGATATGCTTCTAGCTTATCATTAGTAAAATAATAATCAGACAGCCCTGTAATATTTCGTATTGTCTGAATATCCCATACTCCTTGGAATTTTAAATTATGAATTGTAAAAATTGTTTTTATTCCATGAAAGAATGGATTTCCCTGAAAGCTATCATTCAAATACACTGGAATAAGCCCCGTCTGCCAATCATGACAATGGATAATATCTGGACGGAATCCAATAATAGGAAGGGCTGACAATACTGCTTTGGAAAAGAAAGAAAACTTTTCAATATCATCACGCATATTACTGTAAGGCCATGGACCTGAGAAATAAAATTCACTATCAATAAAATAGAAATGAATTCCTTCATATTCCATTTCCAAAATTCCTACATATTGATTTCGCCAATAAAAATCTGTATAAAAGTGATTGATATAATTCATTTTATTTCTTAATTCTTCTTTTATACATAAATACTTTGGCATAATAACTCGCACATCATATTCATTTTTATCAAAATACTTTGGTAATGATCCGACTACATCTGCTAGCCCCCCTGTTTTTATGAAAGGTACACATTCTGATGCAGCAAATAATATTTTTTTCATCTATAATCCCTCCTAATTTCATAAAACATAATTTCCCATATTTACGCTTATTATATCATTTGAATATGGTATAATTACATTTTAAAACTGTTGAACATACTACTTACTAGAGATACTTCATTAAATGCTCTTATGAGGGCAGTTCTCTATGGTATGGTATATAGTGTATAATAATATCTTTTATTATACACTATATTTTTCATAATTAAAAGGTTTATTGTAAAATTTACGGACTATTTCTATTTCATCTTTGTTTGTAGACGAATTTTATCTGAAATTAAAGCAATAAATTCAGAGTTAGTTGGCTTTCCTTTTCCTGTATTAATAGTGTACCCAAACAAATTGTTTATTGTATCCATTTTCCCTCTATTCCATGCTACTTCAATAGCATGTCTAATTGCACGTTCTACACGACTAGGTGTTGTCTGATAATGTTTTGCGATTTCAGGATATAATATTTTTGTAATGGAATTTAACATATCCATATCCTCTATACACATAATAATTGCTTCTCTTAAATATTGATACCCTTTAATATGTGCTGGAACACCTACCTCATGAATAATATTAGTCACTTCACTTTCTAAATCTTCCTCTCTTACCTCTTCCTTTTTCACTTCTTTATACACTGGAATTGGTTGTATATTATTTTTTACATTTCCTCCAATACGCTTTACGCGGTTTAGCAACATTTCATTATCAAATGGTTTCATAATATAATATGTAGCACCTAACGACATGGCATCTTCTGTCACATTTTCATTGTTAATGCCCGATATCACAATAAATCTAGGATTATTTTTCATGGATTTATTTTTTTGTATTTTTTCCATAACGCTTAGCCCATCCACACACGGCATTATAAGATCTAATAATACAATGTCTGGCTCCTTTTCTTTGATTAGTTCACATGCTACTTCACCATCTTTTGCAATCCCGACTACATTAATATCCTCATCTGAATTTAATAAATCAGTCATTAACCCTAATACTTTTTCATTATCGTCTGCAATTACTACACTTAACTTTGACATTGCCTGTTATACCTCCATTATCTGAAATAAAAAAATAATATTATACTTGTGAACAACTAAAAAATAGAAATGCTCACATCTGTTTGACATTGCATTTATTATATAAAAATGACATTTTTTGTTCAAACAAAAGCACTCGCACCATTCGACATAACTATAAATTTATATACAAATATCTCAATATTTTTTCATTTAAGTATAGTATCCTATTTTTTTATACTTAACTTATTGTTTCTGTTTTTTTATTTTATCTTAAAAAATAAATAGATTTTTTCTATTATTTTTTCTTTTTTATCACAATACAAACTTAAATATATATATTTTTTTCTCTTTTTATTATAAATGTTTGGGGCATTAAAAATTTTTTCTCTTTATTCCTTTCATTTATTCCTTTTTAAAACGGATAATCATATTATCTTTTTTTGTCGAAAATTAATATAAGTTTCCAAAGCAACTTTTATATTTCTTTAGAATATTTTTTATTATTCTTTCATACACTATAAAAAATATTGAATTGGATGGTATGTGATGAAAAACAAGATTAGTATACTATCGCTGAAAAAATATATTCCTATCCTTTGTATCGCATTTATTGTAGGATACTTAATTGGATATGCCTTACAAGGAACAAAAGAAACTTCTACAATACTATATGAAGAAGGAAACTGGGGGCTAAGCTTTCAGGAACAAGGAAAGGCCCCTATTGGTAATGCAACGTCTGATTATCTAGCTAACTATAATGCTTACTATGTTGACAATACAGAAGAAAAAGTAATTTATCTTACCTTTGATGCAGGATATGAAAATGGAAATACACCTGCTATTTTAGAAGCTCTAAAAAAACACAATGCAAAAGCTACTTTTTTTATTGTAGGGAATTATATAGAAACTAGCCCTGATCTTGTAAAACAAATGGTTGCAGAAGGTCATACTGTTGGTAATCATACATATCATCATCCGGATATGTCTAAAATTTCAACAAAAGAGGCCTTTGAAAAAGAAATGGTTGATTTAGAAACTTTATACGAACAAACAACTGGCGAAAAGATGACAAAGTTTTATCGTCCACCACAAGGTAAATATAGCGAACAAAACCTTCAGATGGCAAAAGAATTAGGTTATCATACATTTTTCTGGAGTCTTGCTTATGTAGACTGGTATGAAAACGATCAACCAACAAAACAAGAAGCTTTTGATAAACTGTTAACTCGTATTCATCCTGGAGCTATTGTCCTTTTACATAGCACTTCTAAAACAAATGGAGAAATTTTAGATGAACTACTTACAAAATGGGAAGAAATGGGATATACTTTCAAATCACTAGAAGATCTAATCTAATGAAATTACCCATTAAAATATACATCTTAGATAAGTTAATTTCTTGAGTGAATTACATAATTTTAGCATATGATTCATTCTTCTAACTAAATCTTTGATGTATATTTTTTATGGATAAATTCATAGTTGATTACCTTTTTACCTCATCCTGCATTTCTCTCATTTCTTCAATGAAAATTCCATATCCTTTTGTGGCATCTTGAACAAATACATGGGTTACTGCACCAATCAGCTTTCCATTCTGAATAATAGGACTTCCACTCATTCCTTG
>CALWGN010000148.1 GCA_944380055.1 uncultured Lachnospiraceae bacterium | reverse complement strand
CGATTAGAAAGAGGGGTTCTGCCATGCTCTGGGAAAATATATTCTTCCTTTGGTGTAATACTAACATTTGTTAATCGTTTATTTTTTAATATTTGTTGCTCATTGTCTACTTGTATATCTAAAGTATAAATAAAATAAAGTTCAGGCTTTTTTCTAGCATCGATGGATTTCTTACAAATATTAATACTTTTTATTGCATTTGGAGAAATTTTTAATGCTTTTGCTACTTTATTTTTTAAATCTATATCCGAATGATTTACTAACAATTTTACCTGAGTAAGACGAATCATAAGTTACCTCCAAATTGTTTTAATTATTTCTTGATGCTGATATTCCAGCAAGATACCCTGTTGCCCATGCCCATTGAAGATTATAGCCACCACACATACCATCTACATCTAGTAGTTCTCCAACAATATATAAGCCTTTTACTTTCTTTGATTGTAAATTAGAATCTACTTCTTTTGTACTAATTCCACCTGCACATACTTGGGCTTGTTCAAAAGAATTTGTTCCAATTATTTTTACAGAAAACTGCTTTAATAAAGAGGATATTTGCTTTATTTGAGAAACAGATAGTTGTTTTCCTGTTATAGAGGTAGAAATATTTCCTCTCTTAAGTATAATAGGGCTTAATTTTTTATGAATCATACCGTTTAGTATTTCTTCTATTGTTTTATAATAATTACTACTAGCATATGTTTCAAATAGAGATACAAGCTCTGAATATGGGATATCAGGTAAGAAATCTAGTACAGCAGTAATGTTTGCCAGTTTATTTTCTTCCAATGCTCTGGAAACATATCTACTTACTTGAAATACTGGAATACCTGAAATCCCATAGTCAGTTAGTTGTAATTCGCCAACACAATAGGATAATTGCTTTTTATTGCTTATAATAGAAATACTTCCTTGTAATCGAACACCGCTCCAGTGTTTAAAGTAATTTCCTTCCCCTTTTAATTGTACAAGTGCTGGTACTGGTGGGATAATGGTATGATGAAAACGTTTTCCAAATACATAACCACTACCATCAGAACCAGACTTTGGTGCTGCTTTGGAGCCAGTAGATAAAATAACCTTTGTCCCCTGAATTGTGTGTTTTTTATCTTCTTTTACATACGAAATAGAGAAACCGTTTCCTTTTTTAGAAATGTCTACTACATTAGCCTCTAATATTACATTAATATTTAAATGAGATACTTCCATTAATAAAGCATCTAGTACAGTAGCAGCTTGTCCACTATTTGGATAAATATAACCGTTTTTATCCATGAGAAGTAACCCAAGCTCTTGAAAAAATTCCTTTGTGTGAGAAGTAGAAAACTGCTTTAATACACTATCCACTAAAGTCATATCATCACTTCTATAATAAGAACAATTCATTTGTTCATTGGTAATGTTACATTTTCCATTTCCAGTTGCTAATATTTTTTTACCAAGACGGTTATTTTTTTCTATAATACAAACATTGCTACCGTTTCTAGCTGCTGCTATTGCTGCAACTAAACCACTGGCACCACCGCCAATAATAACGATTAAATTTTTCATAATAAACTCCATATATTTATAAATTTGTAATTTAGTTCTTTTTACTTTATTAAAAATAGTCCTTTTTGGAGTACCAGACATATGTTTGGCGAAAGGAAATGTAATCATTGTATCACTAATTGAGAAAAATTCATAGAGATTTTTCAAAGAAGGGTGTAAATTATATAAAAGAATTCATATACTATAGTATGGAAATCATTGTAATTCCTATATAAAGGTGATACTATATTACATAAAACATAGTTCTAATAAAGAAGGAAAGGTGTAAAATGATAGATATACTCATTGATATTCAGCGATTTTATAAAAGAACAAAAGAATGTAATATTACAATATATTCTGCTTATGCTACACTATTTATTTTAATGGCAGTGTTTCCATTTATTATGTTACTTTTAACGTTAATTCAGTATTTGCCTATTTCACCAGAACTGATAGTAGATTCTGTATCTAAAATTATGCCAAGTAACTTTCGACCAATTATTCAGTTTATTGTTAATGATCTATTAAACAATAAAGCTTCAAAGGGAACATTAATTTATATTACTGTTATTACTGCTTTATGGTCTGCTTCAAGAGGTGTTATTGGTATATTAAAAGGGCTTAATTCTGTTTATCGAATTGAAGAAAAGGGAAATTATGTAATACAGAGAATATTAGCAACCTTTTATACTTTAATTTTTGTTATTATTGTTATATTAACACTTACCTTTTTAGTATTTGGAAATAGACTTCAAGCTGCAGCTATGAAACATATGCCAATATTAGAAAATTTTAACGCACTTATTGTGTTTTCAAGAAGTATATTAACTATACTCTTGCTTGCATTGTTTTTCACAGTTATTTATAAAACATTTCCAAATCATAAAACAAGATGGAGGGACCAAATTCCTGGTGCGTTATTTGCTTCCGTTGGTTGGATGTTACTATCATTTTTCTTTTCTATTTATGTGGATAATTATGCAAGGCATTCTTATATGTATGGAAGTTTAACAACTATTGTATTACTAATTTTATGGTTATATTTCTGTATGAATCTTATTTTCATTGGTGGTGCTATTAATGAGTTTTTAGACTCCTATGAAGAATAAAAAGGCATTCCCTAATAGCTAATAAAAGCTGTTTTGGGAATGCTTTTTTACTACTCTTCTATTTTTTGTACGATTTCACTTTGTTTTTTGTATATGCTGTGTTCTGCAACAAATCCTCTTACACTAGAAAGTGGATAAATATTAGATGCTCTCCCAACGATAGTTCCAGGATTTAATACACTACCACATCCTACTTCTACATCATCTCCAAGCATAGCACCAAATTTCTTTAATCCAGTCTGAATTTTTTCATTATCTATAAGGACAGTTACTAATTTTTTATCTGATTTTACATTTGAAGTAATGGAACCAGCTCCCATATGGGCACGAAAACCTAAAATAGAATCCCCTACATAGTTGTAATGAGGAACTTGAACTTTATTAAATAAAATAACATTTTTAAGTTCTGTAGAATTACCTACAACAGCACCTTTACCTACAATAGCATTTCCACGAATAAATGCGCAATGACGTATTTCAGCATTTTCATCAATAATGCAAGGACCTGTAATAGATGCTGATGGGGCTATTTTTGCATTTTTAGCAATCCACACATTATCTCCTACTTTATTAAAAATGTCACTAGAAAGGGTATTTCCAAGCT
>CALWGN010000147.1 GCA_944380055.1 uncultured Lachnospiraceae bacterium | reverse complement strand
AGAGATGGAAAGTTCATCGAAGAAATTGGATACTATGATCCAACAAAAGAACCAAGTGTAATCAAGTTTAACGAAGAAGCAGCTAAGAAGTGGTTAGGAAATGGTGCTCAACCAACTGAAACAGTAGCAAAGCTTTTAAAGATTGCTGGTATCGAAAAATAATAATACCTGCACCCAAGTGGAGGTGGAGTGATGAAAGAGTTAGTAGAACTAATTATAAAATCATTAGTTGATAGCCCAGATGAGGTGGTAGTAACAGAGTCTGAAACAGATAAAGGATTATTAGTAGAAGTAAAGGTTGCACCATCTGATATGGGAAAAGTAATTGGAAAGCAAGGTCGTGTTGCAAGAGCAATTCGCTCTGTGGTAAAAGCGGCAGCTTCTAAAGAAGATAAGAAAGTTATTGTAGATATACAATAATTACAAAAAATGGGTGAAGCCCCATAATAATAAGAAGATATGTATTGGCAGGAGTGTTCTATTCTCCTGCCTTTACTTGATTAAATAGTTTATTTTTAATTTAAAAGTAAAGAAGAAATTTTTATAAAGGAAGGATTTCTATGAGTAGTATATTAAACATAGTTTCTGATATTGTTGCAAAAAATATAACAAAAGAAGGAAATAATCATACTATTGTTCCATATATTACAGTTTATCGACATGAACAAAAAGACATTTTACTGCCTGATACAATAAATCCTTATATTTATCTTGTAATAGAGGGGACAATGAGGATTCACTCTACGGAAGGGATTAAGGAATATGCAAAAGGGCAATATATGATATCTGCTATTGATAGTCCAAAAGAAGGACAGATTTTATCTGTGTCACCTCAAAATCCCTTTTTTGCATTAACTGTTGAATTTTCCATAGATGATGTTATCTCTGTTATGCTTGATATTGATGGTGATTTGCCTGAAAAACTGTTTGAAGAAAATATATCTGCAGATACACTTCCAAAAGAAGATGAAAAGCTCCTTGACATTATTTTTCGCCTTTTGACTATGACAGAAACTGATTTGTCTTTTATGGGAAAGCATCTAAAAAGAGAAATCATTTTTAACCTTATTACTGGACCATATGGGAAACAGTTTATGCAAAATATTATTAATATTCAACAGGCAGGAGATATTTATTATATCAATAGTTGGATTAAGGAAAATTACAAAGCTGATTTTTTAGTAGAAGATTTAGCCGATCAAAGTAATATGAGTCTTTCCAGTTTTCATCAGAAGTTTAAAAGCGCCGTAGGTATGGGACCACTGCAATGTCAAAAAAAATTAAGGCTTACAGAAGCGAGGCGACTTATGCTTGATAAATCAGCAAATGTAACAGATGCTGCAATGGAAGTGGGATATGGAAGCGTATCTCAATTTATTCGTGATTATCGGCGAATGTTTGGGCGATCTCCACAAAAAGATATCCAAGAAATACGGGATTGTATTCAGACAAAAAATAGTTAAATTAATTAAATTTAATTATTCTTCTGATCATCTATCATTAACTTTGCAAAGTCCTCAAAAGTATCTCCGTTTCTGTTTTCAGAATCCTCTATTAAATTAAAAAAACAATTAGGTATTTCACGTAGCTTTAGGTTTTTAGCTATGCAAGGAGCACAGCCTTTATCATGCTTTGTAGGGTGCAATGGGCAATCAAAATTTTTACAAGTACAAAACTTACTTAAATGATTCATATAACCTCCATATGTTATGAACAAAAGAAAGGCATAGTTAGACATTTATTATGCCTTTCTTTTTTAATAATTAAAATAAATTTACTTATTTTTGCATACTTAATACAGCACGAAAATGTGTTTTTGCTGCCATCATCTTTTCATAGGCTTCACGAGCCTTTTCTAAAGGGAATACCTCTATCATTGGACGTACATCAGTTAGAATACTAAAGCGAACAGCAGCTTCCATTTCATTAATATCTGTAAATGTACCTTTCACTGTATTAGGTCCCATTAAAAAGTCCATAGCAGACCAGTTTAATGGTTCTTCATCTACAGCAGCAATAATTAGTTCTCCACCTGTGCTAAGACCATTTATTAAAGAAGAAATTACTTCTGCTTTTGGTGCAGTTGCAAGAATTACTTTTGCTCCACCTAATGATTTTAAAACTTCTGCAGGATTCTCTTTTTCGCTGTCAATGTAGTGGTGTGCCCCTAACTTTTTAGCAAGTTGTTCTTTATCTGAACCACGAGAAATAGCAACGACTTCATAACCTGCTTTTTTTGCATGTTGTACTGCAAGATGACCTAGATCACCAATTCCTGAAATTGCGACCAAATCGCCTAAACGTGCCTTGCTATTATGTAGTGCACTAAAGGTTGTTTCTCCTGCACAAAGTAGTGGAGCAGCTTCTTCAGCTGTAATTTCATCAGGTATAGAAATTAATCCATCTTCATAAGCAACCATATATTCTGCATATCCACCATCTGTTGTGAGTGCTGTTGTGTGACCGTGACCGCCATGCCAACCGATTCCTACTCTTTGGCCGACCTTCCATTTTGTAACACCTGTTCCTAATTTATCAATAATACCAACTACCTCATGACCAGGAATACGAGGATAAGAAGAAGCAGCACCCTCAATTATCTTGGAGTCACCATGACAAATACCACAAGCTTCTACTTTCAAAAGTACTTGTCCTTCCCCTGGGTTAGGTATTGGAATTTCAACAAGTTTCATAGGTTCTCCTTTTGCTGCTACCTGAATAGCTTTCATCATAGACATATGTTTTACCTCCTAAAATCAATGTATTACGACAATCAAATTATATTGTATATGTAAGTCTGTGTTTATGATTGTCTGATATGATTATGGCATAGTATATAGAAGTTTACTTGCCTATTTCTTCAAAATATTTGCTCGATTCTCTTCATTTCTTATTTATTTTCCTTCTAGTAGAGGGTTAAAAATCAGATTAATTTTAGGCTATAAAGTAGAGATAAAGGTTTCACCATCTAATATGGGAAAAGATATATGCTTAAAAAAGATATATTTTTTCTATTTTATGGGACATTGTGATTTTGGATAGAGAACTTTTATTATTTTTTTTGCTTTTTGGAAAAATATATGGTAAACTATAAAAAATACAAGTAAAAATTTAAAAAGCAAGGAGGTGCCTTATGCAAGTAATCCTTGAATTTTTAATGGAAATTGTCCTAGAGGGTAGCTTATATATAGCTGGAAACAAAAAAATAAGTAAATGGATTCGCTACCCAATTATTGGGATTATTGTATTATTTTTTGGGGCAGTAATTTTTGGTATAGGTTTTTTTGGAGTAATTATATTTGAAAAAAGTAAATTGCTTTCCTTTTTCTTACTAGGAATTAGTATGTTGTTTTTATATTTTTCTGTTAAGAAAGGAAAACAATTTCTTGAGAGAGAAAGACAATAAGATATAAAAATCTCCACTTCAATATCATATAGATATAAGTGATAGGTAGAGAGTTTAAGAGAATGGAGATAAATAGTATTATTGTTTGTTATTTAAGGATATTATTAATTATAAATATCATTTAATGGATAAAAATTTAGGAAATAGAATAGGATGGAGTATGTTATGGAACAAATATTGCGTGTAGGTGTAATTACTTCAACTCATGGAGTTAGAGGAGAAGTAAAAGTATTTCCTACAACTGATGATGTAAATCGCTTTAAAAAATTAAAAAAGGTATTATTAGAAGTAGGAAAAGAGTATAAAGAGCTAAAAATATCAAGTGTTAAATTTTTTAAAAACATGGTTATATTAAAATTTGAAGGGCTAAATAGCATTAATGATGTAGAATGTTTTCGTCAGTTATCTTTATATGTAACAAGAGAAGATGCAGTAAAATGTGAAGAGGGAGAATATTTTATTGCAGATTTAATTGGTCTAGACGTAGTAACAGATAAGGGAGAATCTTTAGGTGTTTTAAAAGATGTGCTACAAACTGGTGCTAATGATGTATATATTGTAGAAATGGAAAATAAAAAAGAAGTGTTACTTCCAGCAATTAAAGACTGTATTTTAAATGTATCATTAGAAGAGAATAAAATGGAAGTTCATGTACTAGAAGGGTTATTAGATTTATGATGAAATACCATGTATTAACGTTGTTTCCTGAAATGATAGAGCAAGGATTAGGCTCAAGTATTATTGGACGAGCAACAGAAAAAGGGTTATTACAATTAGAAACCATTAATATAAGAGATTACTCAACAAATAAACATCACAAAGTAGACGATTATCCATATGGTGGAGGTGCAGGAATGGTAATGCAAGCCGAACCTGTATATAAAGCTTATGAAGACTTAGTAAATCGTTTGGAAAAAAAGCCAAGAGTCATTTATTTAACTCCCCAAGGAAGTGTATTTAATCAAAAAATGGCAGAAGATTTTGCTAAAGAAGAAGATTTAGTATTTTTGTGTGGACATTATGAAGGAATTGATGAACGTGTACTAGAAATGATTGTAACGGACTATGTATCCATTGGCGATTATGTACTTACAGGTGGAGAACTTCCATCTATGGTTATGATTGATTGTATTTCACGATTAGTTCCAGGAGTACTTAATAATGATGTATCTGCTGATATTGAGTCTTTTCATGATAATTTGTTAGAATACCCTCAATATACAAGACCAGATACATTTATGGGAGAAAAGGCTCCTGCTGTACTATTCCC
>CALWGN010000146.1 GCA_944380055.1 uncultured Lachnospiraceae bacterium | reverse complement strand
AATTAATGACTATTTATATTAGAAAAACCTTAAATATTGTGTTTGAAACTTGTAAAGTTACAACAATTGATCAAATTGTATTTACTGTAAAAGAATGGAATTGTCATATAAATGAGCTATTGTTAACGTGTGGCAATCATTTAGGAATTAGTGAGGACAAAATAAAGATTGTTAGCCATGAAGAAAGTTACTTGTACTATATGTTAAGTCAAAAAAAAGAACTTTGGAATAAAGGAAGTGCCCTATTTGACTTTACAGAAGATGGAATGGACTATTATGAATTTGATGTTTTAAGAGGAACAACTCCTTGCATTGCTAAAACAAATCGAATACCGTTAGAGGAGGGATTTTCTCTAGATATTTTAGAACAAATGAAAGGAAAAGTACTTGGAGATACAATTTTACTAGATTGTGCGAAACGATTGCTAGATAAGAAACATATTTCAAGCATTTCTTTATCAGGAAGAGGATTTGAAAACTGCAAGGAATGGGCTAATAAAAGCTTAATATACTTATGTGAAAAAGGGCGGGTATTTTTTTGCCAAAATATTTTTGCAAAGGGTGCTACTTATATTGCTGCAGATTTATTACGTCCTATAAGCGCATATCCATATATTTGTTTATGTGAGGATAGAATAGATGCTACAATTTCTATGCAAGTAACTTATAAAGGTGAGGAAAAAAGGTTATTGCTTATAAAAGCTGGAAGTAATTGGAAAGATACAAAAGTGGAAGTAGATTTTATTCCTGATAATACAGAAATATTGCAGTTAGAAATTCAAAAAGCAGGAGAAAAAGAAGTAAAACAAATATATATTATGCTTCCAGAGAAAAAACGTCCAAACAAAACAACAAGAAATCGGTTGCAAATTCAATTTTCGTCAAGAAATCAAATGAATTTAAATATACTAGATTTAGGCTTTGGAGAGTTATTTTCTAGTAATAATCAAGTGAAAAATGAGGTAATACAAATATAATAAAAGGGAAATAGATAGGATAAAAAACTATAATATTATCGTATTAAATGAAATGAACTAGAAGCAAAAAAATAATTACAAGAAGTTAAAAGTAGTTGTAATAATACAAAATGAAGACACAAAGTTCTTATGTATAGAAAGTAACGTAGAAATGAGGATTAGCATGGGATATTTATTGTGTATGGGAAAATTGGCAATTCAGCCATATATTTTGTCTGAAATTGGGTTAGGAATTTATTCGGTAGAAGAATTATGCTATTATATTTATCACAATCCTTCTTTTCTTCAAGATGATTTTTTTAGTGATAGCCTACTATTATTTTTAGAAAAAGAATTAGATTTGGTTGAATTATCAAAAGGATTATTAGTAGTAAAAAAAAGTGGATATTCTTTAGAAGAACAACTTATTTACTTTTTAAAAGAGGTACATTACTATTCTGAGGAAGAAATAAAAAATTTTATTAAAAAGTTGGAACAATTAAAGAAAACACCGCTAGTAATTCGTCTATCCCAAAAAGCAGATTGGTTAAGGGAAAATGAAAAATATGCTCATAGTATTCCAATATATGAATCTATTATTGAGAAGAAAAAAGAGACAAATGTTCCAATTGATTTTTATTATAATATATGGGAACATTTAGGTGATTGTTATTTACATGTAATGTTATATGAAAAAGCATATGATTGTTATGTACAAGCTTATCACAATGCATTGAAACGATTAAAGTGGAAAATATATGTGGCAAAAGCTATGTGTAAAAATACACAAAATAGTGATTTTTCAAAGGAAATATTTACAGAAGAAGAATTATTAGAAATGGATAAAGAATATTCAAATGAGCGAAAAAATGCAGAACTATATGGAAAGAGAATAACAGAACATTGGAATGATGAAGGCTGTGACTGGAAAAAAGAAGTAGAGAAGTATTTAAAGGATAAGAAGAAAAATTATGTTTTGTCTTGACAATTTTTCTATAGTTATGTTAATGTATGAGAAAGATAAAATTTCATAAGAAAAAATAGCAAGGAAAAAGAGGAGTACAATTTTAACCCCTTATAGAGAAGATTCCCTTGGCTGGAAGGAATCAGGGTAGTGGAATTGGAAGGTAGCTTTGGAGCTGGATATCTGAAATAATAGTAAGTATCACGGGAGTTCCCGTTATAGAACAAAAGAGATAATAAGCTGAATGTATTTATTGATTATACAAGATAGCAGTTTATTAAAATAAGGTGGTACCGCGTATATTCGCCCTTTACTTATAGTATATAAGTAAAGGGTTTTTTTATGATATAGGAAATGGTACTCCTATTAATCAAGTAAACATTATAAGAGGCACAGTAGTGCTATTATAATAGAGTTTTGTATCATAAAAAAGAAAGGTGATAAAATGAAAGAACTAGAAAAAAATTATAGTCCTGCCATTGAGGACAGATTATATGAAAAATGGCTAAATAAAAAATATTTTCATGCTGAAGTGGACAGAAGTAAAAAACCATTTACTATTGTAATGCCACCACCAAATATTACAGGGCAATTACACATGGGGCATGCTCTTGATAATACAATGCAAGATATTTTAATTCGTTATAAGAGAATGCAAGGGTACAATGCTCTTTGGCAACCAGGAACAGACCATGCAAGTATTGCAACAGAAGTAAAGATTATTGATGCGTTAAAAGA
>CALWGN010000145.1 GCA_944380055.1 uncultured Lachnospiraceae bacterium | reverse complement strand
ATTACCTCCTATTATAACTTTTATATTTTACACTACTTAAAAATTTGTTTTTTTAATTTGTGGAAATTTTTATCTCTCATTACCTTAATAAATGCCAATAGTAATACAAATAATTGTATACGCCCTTTTACCACTAGCTCACCTTCAAACACTTCTTTTTCCAAATCTGGATTAACTAAAATGTTATCTTCATATACGGGCATAAATGTTGCTATCACGCCTAATACTTGTCCTGTACTTGCTGGATTATCAAACCCAAAGTGTAGTCTTAAACGAAATATTTTAGGCTTCATATGCTTTAAAATACGAATTAACTGATTCCATAACAAAGCAAAGGTCTTTTTATTATCTTCATCTTTTATAATAGAAACTATTCTTTTTTTTCTATTTAATATTACTTTTACAATTTCTTTTATCCTTTTAGGTATCGCTTTCACTTTCTTACAAAATATTGTTATTTTCTCTCTTATAGCATTGTACTTTTCTTTAATATTTGCAAAAAAATGTTTTTTACTCTGCTTTTTTAAAGAAATTGCTTCTTCTATGTCTACATAATTATTATTCCCATCATTTTCTTCTATATGATTCTCTTCTTCTAAATCAAAATCTTCATTTTGAAAATCATCTGAAACTTCTTTTTCATCATCTCTTGTTTCTTCTAATATATTTTCTTTTACTTCTTCTTGATTTTTTAAAGGTTTTTCTGCCTTTTTTGTACTATCTACCCACTTTTTACCAAAAAAGCGTAAATAATAGGAAATTTTATTATTTTCAATATTGACTTTTATTGTTAGTAAATGAAGAAGCCAGTGAATCGTTATCTTTCCATTGATAACTTCTTTATATGTTGCTTGACCTTCATATCGAATAGGTACTATAAAAACTACAAATAATAATAATAGTATTAGTCCTAAAAGACACGCTACAATAATACCTATTATTTTTAGTATACACAAAATAATTTGTAACATCACTCACCTATTTCCTTAATTATATAATCTCTGACATTAACAGAACCAGTTTCTTTATATATATGTTCAATAATGTCCTTTACAAGATTAATCGCTTCTTCGTATCCCTTTGCAATGCCTACAACTATTAATTTCTGACGCTTATAATAAGGCTGAAGTAACACATAGGATGGATAAATATCTATAATATTATTTTTATTAGAAGCTAATGTAAGGACATAGATACCCCTTTGTAACTTATTATACTGAATCCTTTTACAAATTATCCATTTTTTCTCCTTTATAGAAGGACCAATCCAAAATCTACTATACCAATACATAAGCCTCTCCTAACCACTAATATCACAATTACACAGATATCCGTTATTTTATAAATCTTCTATATTAAATATATTATACCAACTTTAGTATTCATCATTTGTTAAAGATAAAATAACTTCTATACTTGCCGCCTTTTCTGCCTTATTTTCAC
Source organism: uncultured Lachnospiraceae bacterium (assembly GCA_944380055.1). Lineage (GTDB taxonomy): Bacteria > Bacillota > Clostridia > Lachnospirales > Lachnospiraceae > Fimimorpha. The sequence continues at coordinate 2,728 of CALWGN010000145.1, read as the reverse complement.
AACTTGCAAAAGCATCTTCTATATATTTAACAATATCTTGCCCATTAGAAATAAATGGTGGCAATTGAATCAGCAGTTTTGACATAATTGCACGAACTACCATTTTATTTTTATTAGAAAATGCTTCTTTTAAATCTAGAATCAGTTTTCCTACCCATTCATTTAAATATTCTTCACTTACTACTTCATCTGCTTCTATATCTTCTTCTAAATCTACAAATATACTAGAAGATATTAGATTACTAATATCTTTTAAATTAGAAAAGCTTTTTTCTAATTCACAATTTTTAATCTCTTTTTCATATGCTGCTAAAAACTCATCTAATACAGATTCTCCTGCTAAAAATTTGCTATAACAATGCTCTTGCTTTCCTTCTAACTTTTCAAATTCCTCATATAGATTTTCTATAGCATTGCCAATTTCTTCATCATGTAAACAAGCGACTGTTTCAATTATTTTATTACAAATATTTTTTTCTGATACATCTGATATTGCTTGTTCTTGTGATAAGGAAATTACATATATGTCATTTACAATTTCTTGTAACAGAGTAACAATATTGATTAACTCATCTAAATGAGCCATTTGAGTTTTTAATGTATTATATACTTGTTCAAATTGTTCTTTTGTTATTGTCTTATAATCTAATTGGCTTAATTGCTCAATAAATTGATAAAACTCTGGATATTCTTCTATCCACTCATCTTTACTATCTAGCATTGCAGTTGTTCTAAGCATATACATTAAACTTAAAAATGTTTTTTTCTCCACTCCCTTATATACGCCTATTCCATCTTTTAAAATTTGAAAAAAACGATTTTTTGTCATTCTAAGTGGAAGTTGTTCTAGAATTTGCATCCATTTTAATAATATTAATTGATCTTCTTTTTCTGATTGTAATGCAGACAAGATATGTTGTTTACATTCCTCTTCATCTAAAAATAGTTCCGGAATGGACTTGAATGTATATTCTAATCGATTTAATACATACTCATAAATCATAAATCTATCTGCATATGCTGTTAATGTTTCCATATTTTCTTTTACGTTAATTCTAATCCCTCGGATTTTATCAAGAGTAACACATTCTTTTGATAAATTTTTAAGAATGTTGTCTACTTCTTCAATAACAGCATATAACTTTTTAGAAATAAACTTAGTCTGCTTTACATCCTCTACTATTTCTTTAAACATTGGATAATTTAATGCTAATCGAATATTAGAAAAACGATTTCCATTTGTTAACATCATATTGGTATAAATAGATAAATTGGATGATACATTTTTCCCTTTTTGTAAATCATAGATAATAGTATTTATCTCTGCCATAATTTTTCCTCCTAATGCTTAACAAAAGCATTTATTCTTTTGTTTTAAAGCACAAATCGGGGGTTTTAAAGATCATTGTAACCTTCTCCCCAATGCTATTGTAATTTTATTTTGATTCTAGAATACATCTTCTAATTGTATCAAGAGCTTTCACTGTTGCTTGCTCTCTTATTTTTTGTCTATTTCCTTTAAATATATATTTCTCCACATAGATAGAATTATTATAAAAACAAGAAATATAAACTAAGCCTACTGGTTTTTCTTCTGTTCCACCATTTGGTCCTGCAATCCCTGTAATTCCTAAGCAAACATCTGCTCCTGATTGGAATGCTCCACCCCTAGCCATTTCTCTTGCAGTTTCTTTGCTAACTGCACCATATTTTTTTAATGTATCTTTTTTAACATCTATACACTTTCTTTTTGCTTTATTAGAGTAAGTAATATATCCTACTTTATAAATGTCAGAAGCTCCTGAAACACCGACTATTCTACTTCCTAACATTCCACCTGTACATGATTCTGCAGTAGCTAAAGATAAACCTTTTTTTCTAAGAAGATTTATTACTACTTCCTCTAATGATTCTTCTTTTGTTGTGTATATAGCAATACCAAATCTATCTTTCAACTCTTGAACAACCGGCTTTATCAGTTTTTTTCCATCTGCTTCACTTGAAGCTTTTGCCGTTATACGAAGATGAACCTCTCCTGTCTTTGCGTATGGTGCTATGGTAGGATTTGTCTGTACTTTTATTAGGTCTTTTATTTTATCCTCCACCTGACTTTCGCCTATCCCACAAATTTTGACAGTAGTAGATGTAATAATTTCTGGTTGCATTTGATTTAAATATGGGGCCACTTGTTCCTTAAACATTGCATACAGCTCATTTTGTGGCCCAGGTAATAAAATAATTGTTTTACTGTCCTTTTCAACAATCAAACCTGGAGCTGTTCCGTTATTATTTTCAAGAACTTTTGCACCATTTGGTATCATTGCTTGCTTCCAATTACTTTCTGGAATCTCTTTATAAACACTATTTTTAAAATATTGTTCAATACGAATTTTTGTAGTTTCATCCAACACTAATGGTAACTCACATACATTTGCCACGCTTTCCTTTGTCAAATCATCCTCTGTTGGACCTAGCCCTCCAGTTAGAATGATAATATCTGACCTGCTCATCGCTAATTGAATCGTTGATTCTAAACGTTCCTTATTATCTCCTACAACTGTTTGAAAATATAAGGACAATCCTAACGATGCACATTGCTCAGCTAAAAATTGTGCATTTGTATTCACAATATTTCCCAATAATAATTCTGTACCAACTGAAATTAACTCTACTACCATCTTTATACCTTTATATCATTAATATTATTTATTAAGATATGCATATCCTT
>CALWGN010000144.1 GCA_944380055.1 uncultured Lachnospiraceae bacterium | reverse complement strand
TCATCTTGTTTTTCTAACAAAATAGCTCTATCCCCTGCATTTGAAATAAATCCAGTTTCCACAAGAACTGCCGTCATTTTAGTTTCCCTTAAAACTGCTAAATCCGGTCGTGCCTTAATACCTCTATTCCGTAAGCCTAATTCTTTTATTACGGAATCTAAAATACACTGACTAGCTCTTTTATTCTCGCTGGAATTGCTGTAAATTAGGACTTCAGTGCCGTTAGCCTCACTTGATGTAGCACTGTTACAATGAATTGAAACAAATAAGTCCGCATTAGAACTATTGCCTTTTCTCGCCTTCTCCGTAACAGTATCGTATGTGTCACCCTCTCTCGTCATATAGACTTCAATTCCATGACTACTCAAATAATCTCTAACTTTCCTTGCTATATTAAGAACAATATCTTTTTCTTTTGCTCCACAACTCACAGCTCCTGGATCTTTACCGCCATGACCTGCATCAATACATACTTTCATAAAATCACCTCATTTCTTAATAATGGACAATTACTCTCATTAGCTACTAAAAAGTCGTCAGCAGCGATATTTGAGAGGGTATACATCTTGTCTGATGTAAAAAAGAGGTCTAAAACTGTACCGTCTTTACAGTACATTTTAATAGTATCATCTTCTATACACCAATAACCGCCCCAAGAAGGTCTTTTGACTTTAAGTCCTTTTTTCATTACCTCAAATGCTTCTTTAAAATTCATATTATCAACCCCTTTATTTTAATTCTTTAATCTGCTTTAATAGCTGAGTTACTTTATCATAGCCGACCATACTACCCACCCAAGAGCATAAAATTATTACTATTCCATACACTATGATAGTAGATGTAATATGTATATTCGCTATAACACAGTAACCCCCACATGCTAAAATACTGGATAATATAGTAACTAAGCCCACAAGTAAGTTGCTACTATATTTTATATTGTCTTCATCTAACATCTTCTTTAGAGCTTGAGATATAAGGGAGCTCGCCAATGAAACTCCTGTTATAAATGCAATTAGATTATCAATACTCATATGTGTTCACACTCACTTTCTGTATAAATTAGTCATCATCTCTGACTGGTAGTTTTAATATTTCAGGGTGAAGCTTGTTGTGGTAAATATCATTTCCACCAGCAGCTTCATAGAGTTTTCCCGATTCTAAGAATGTTTTTAATCCTTCTTTTGTAATATATCCTTTTTCTATGGATTCTTGATATATCCTCCAAAGCATACTCCTAAAAGATGCAACAGCTCTGTCATCAGCATCCTTTTTCTGTTGCATTAAAAGTTCTTTAATTTCTTTCATATCTTCAACCACTTTATTTATAACAGTTTCATGCTTTTCTAATATTAGTTGTTGTTTTTTTTCGTGCTGACTTCTTTTTGTTTCTATACCAAATCTATCACAGAACCAGTCTTTGAGTTTCACTAAATTTTGAATAGTAAAAAGGATAGCTATTAAAGCAATAGCTATATTGGATAGCCCGATGTCTAATATTGTATTTATGTAATCCATATTGTTTTTCTCCCTTTTTGTTTATAATTTTTAGCATTAAAAAAAGAAGGATTAACCTTCTTCTCCTTCTAATAACAATCTTACTTGTTCTCTTAAAAAAACAGGAACATCTTCTATTGTTTTTAAACCATTTTTGATTAAATTAGCGTAAATTTTTGCCATTTACTATCCCCCTTTATAAGTTGCTTTCGTACAGGCTTACTAAAGCAACTTGAGTTTCTAATATCTGTTGTTTTAGCATTTCATTTTCTGCTAATAAGTTTTCAGCCTTCATTTTTTCCTGCCTGATTAGATAATTATTATACCCCTGTTCCCCCATGTGTAGTATTTCCATAGCTACTTCCATAGGTGTATCAGTTTCAGGAATTATTACACCATCAATCCACTCTATATCTTCTGTATTAAGTTTCTTTATACACTCAGTATTTTCTCCTACTAAGGTTTTAGCCTCGTCCAAAGTAGATACTTCAATAAGTTTAATTACAGTGTCATTATCTGTTGTTTCTCTTGGAATAGTTACTTCATATCGAATTACTTCTATTATATTACCTCGTACTCTAATCATCTGCTTTAACCTCCATAAACTGTATTATATGCAACATAATGACCTGAGCCTGATACGGAAAGGGATTTGTCAAGTACATTTCCTATTACTATAAGGTCTTTTGAAAGACTATGAAAATACATAGGACTGGAGCTTCCATAAATCACATTTCCTATTATTGTGTACCCTGATGGGTAGAATGTTGACCCATACCCTGATAATCCTGTAGATTCTATCCCATAAGTAGTATTGTTATAAATTATATTACTTGATACGATAGACCTAGAATATTTATGTACACCCACTTTCTGAGTGTTATACCCTGCTTCAGTCGAAATATCTATACCAATTTTATTATCATAGATAGTATTATTGCTGACTATAGTCCCCTCTTCCACTGAATTTATTCCTGTTTCATTATTAAAAACGTGGTTGCCAATTACTCTAACATTATAACTTCCAAATAGAGTTATACCATCCTTATTATCATGAAAGGAACTTTCTCCAATATACCCATAATTACCTCTTTGGGTAATTCCGTAATTTACAAAGTTTCGTACTTCTATATTAGTTATATAAGAGTAGGAGTTCGCCCATATCCCTCCACCTGCTGGACTTTCCAGACCATTTTTATTTCCGTCAACTACTAAGGCTGATATAGTACCATATGAAGGTAAACTTATCATCTCACCACCATTATTTTTGGTAAAATTACTTGTTTTTTTCAATATAGTATTCTTACCATTTCCTCTAATTGTGGTGTAAGTGCGTGTTATTTTAATTTGTTCGGTTATGTTATAAACACCATCTAATAGTTGAATCTCTCCCCCAGTAGAAGGAAGTGCGTTTAAAGCATTGTTAATCTCCACTTGGTCATCAACACCGTTACACAAATAATCGCAGTCTTGCTCCGTATGCCCTGATGTTTTAGTTCCTATAACAAACCTACAACCCTTAATATTTTTTACATTATTAATGTTAGTTTGCAAATTGGTATCTGCTATTTGTAAGTTCTTTAAAGTGGAATTTATAGTTGCTAAACTAGCGTTAATATTATTCTGTAAGTTTGTATCTGCTGTCTGTAAGTTTTTCAAGTTAGCATTTAAACTTGTAATGTTAGCTTGCAAATCTTTTATATTGCCTTTAAAAACAGTATCTTCTGTTGCTAGAGCCTTTAATGCAGCGTCTGCAATATCCATATTCTCGTTAAAATCTTCTATATTGTAGAATTCTTCTGCTGTCGGTTTTTTAAAATTATAATTTTCTGTAAAATTAGGCATTTAAGACCTCCTCTCTCAACTGTTTATGACCATACATATTAAGTTGTTCATGTGTGTATTTACCTAATGTCATATGTTGGTTATATCTTATTTTAACTTCTAATATTAAATTGGCTGGTATTATTCGTTTAATGGTGCTTTCCACTTCATCACGCATTCTTTTTACCGTTAATTCAATCAGAATTTTAATTTTATATTTATCGTTATCAATCTGTATTGTATAATGTCCTTCGCCACAAAGGTTGTTTAACATATGTACTAAAGCATTATATGTATATGGTAAATCTTCATTCAATTTAGTTTTTATCCTAAATCTTCTTATTTCTACAGTATCTGTCGCCTTAGGTTGTATTTTTAGCATCTTTTCCCATCTGTCGCAACCATTATCGGTTAAACTATCTATAAACTGGTCATA
>CALWGN010000143.1 GCA_944380055.1 uncultured Lachnospiraceae bacterium | reverse complement strand
AGAGTGGCAAAAAGATGAGTCTGACAATAAAGAGTTTTTAAATTTAATTAAAAATGATTTGGATTTATTTTCAGGAAGTGTATATTGTTTTACTCCAACAGGAGAAGTTAAAACATTACCTACTGGTTCAAATCCTATTGATTTTGCTTATAGTATTCATTCTGCTGTAGGGAATAAAATGGTAGGTGCAAGAGTTAACGGGCGCTTAGTAAATATAGATTATGAGCTACAAAATGGAGATAGAGTTGAAATTATTACATCTCAAAATTCAAAAGGTCCAAGTCTTGATTGGCTTAATATTGTAAAAAGTACACAAGCAAAAAATAAGATTAATCAATGGTATAAGACAGTACGCAAAGATGATAATATTTTAAAAGGGAAAGAACTAATGAATGCTTATTGTAAGGCAAAGTCTATTCCGATATCCAATATTATGAAGCCAGAATTTTTGCAAATAGTTATGAGGAAATATGGATTTAGAGATTGGGACTCTGTTCTTGCAGCAGTAGGTCATGGCGGACTAAAAGAAGGTCAAGTTGTTAATCGATTGCTAGAAGAATATAAAAAGAAGAATATTCAAGATATTACAGATAGTGACATTTTAGATGCAGTAGGTGAAATCAAAGATAAGCCAAGAAAAGAAAAGTCAAAGAGTGGAATTGTTGTAAAAGGAATTCACGATGTAGCTGTTCGTTTTTCTAAATGTTGTTCACCAGTCCCAGGCGATGAAATTATTGGATTTGTGACAAGAGGACGTGGAGTATCTATTCACAGAACTGATTGTATTAATATGATGACATTGCCTGAGTCGGAACGAGTTCGTCTAATTGATGCAGAATGGCAACAACCAGAAGATACAAAACGAGTAGAAAAATATGAAGCAGAAATTAGTATTTATGCAAATAATCGTATTGGAATTTTTGTAGATATATCAAAAATATTTACAGAGCGTCAAATAGATATTAAGTCTATGAATGTTCGTACCAATAAGCAAGGAAAAGCTAGTATAGTTATGAGTTTTGATATAACAGGAAAGGCAGAGTTAAATCAGTTAATTGGAAAGCTACGTTCTATTGAAAGTGTTATTGATATCGAACGTACAACTGGTTAATAAAAAGAACTGGTATCAAGTCTGTAATAACAGATCTATGCCAGTTCTTTTTCGATTATTACTATAACATTTTCTGTTGTTCTTTTGAGCGAAAAGAATAATAGAAAATGTTGAAAGGTCATGTTTATATAAATTAGAAACAGAAAGGATGGATTACAATGAGTGAAAAAATGAGAGTTGCCTCTCTTACATTAGGAATGGTATCAACAAGATGCTACATTGTATATCATGTAGATACAAAAGAAGGATTTATTATTGATCCAGCAGGGGAATCAGGGCGTATTATCACGACCTGCAATCAATTACAAATTACACCAAAGGCAATTTTATTAACTCATGGGCATTTTGATCATATGTTAGCTGCAAAAGAATGTAGTAATCATTTTAACATTGAAATATATGCTCATGAAGAAGAAGTAGAATTACTTGCCAATGGAAGCTATAATTTATCTGCACTATGGTCAACTTCTATGGGGATAAGTGCAGATAAATTAGTAAAAGATGGGGATAAGCTCCAATTATGCGGCTTTGATTTACAAGTTATCCATACTCCAGGTCATACGCCAGGTTCTGTTTGCTATTATTGTGAAGAGGAGCATGTATTATTTAGTGGAGATACATTATTTTGCCGTTCTTTAGGAAGAACAGATTTTCCATTATCAAGTACTGCACATATTATTCGCTCTATTCGAGAAAAATTATTTGTATTACCAGAGGATACGTTAGTTTATCCAGGCCATGATAGTGAAACAACCATCGGAGAAGAAAAAATATATAATCCAGTAGCAACTTATAAGGGATAATATTTAGAAGGGAACATACAGTTAGATGATAAACATACACATAACAAAGGATTTATTTGAGTATGATATTCGTGGATTAGTCATGGCTTTTTTTCCACAAGAAGGAATTTGTTTAACAAAATCAGAAGGTGAAGATAAGAAAAAGGAAAATAAGGAAGAAGCAGTAGGACATTTACTTGTAGATTATAAAGAAAATGAAGTAGAAGTTTGTTTTTCTAATATTACTACCGTAAAAAAAATAGATTATGAAGATAAAAAAGAAGCAAAGATTTTATTAAAAAAAGCTTTGTATGAAGTACTATCAAAAGCCACAAAAAAACAGCTTCCTTGGGGAACATTAACAGGGATTCGTCCAACAAAAATCCCAATGGCTCTGTTAGAAGAGGGAAAATCAGAAGAGGAAATAACTTCTTATATGAAAGAGCAATATTATTGTAGCGATAGAAAGATTAACATGAGTCTTGAAATTGTAAAAAGAGAAAAGAAATTGCTTCAAAAAATTGATTATAAAGATGGATATAGCTTATACATTGGAATACCATTTTGTCCAACTACTTGTGTATACTGTTCCTTTACTTCTTATCCTATAGGAAAATGGGAAGAGAGAATGGAAGAGTATTTACAAGCATTATTCAAAGAAATTGAATTTACAGCAGAATACTTTAAAGATAAAAAGCTAAATACTATTTATTTTGGTGGTGGAACTCCAACTACACTATCAGCAAGTCATTTAGATGTATTACTAAATAAAGTATGTACTTCTTTTGATTTATCTTATTTACAAGAGTTTACAGTAGAAGCTGGTAGACCAGATAGTGTAACAAAGGAAAAATTAAAAGTATTAAAAAAGTATGGGGTAGATAGAATTTCTATCAATCCACAGACAATGAAAGAAGAAACACTCACGTTAATTGGACGTAGACATACGGTAGAAGATGTAAAACGAGTATATGAGATGGCAAGAGAATTAGGTTTTGATAACATCAATATGGATTTAATTGTGGGGCTTCCAAATGAAACATTAGAAGATGTTACAAACACAATGAAAGAAATATTAAAACTAAAGCCAGATAATATCACCATTCACTCATTAGCAATTAAAAGAGCAGCAAGGCTTAATATGTACAAAGAAAAATATGGAGATTTAAAGCTAGAAAATTCAGATGAAACAATGAATATAACAGAAGAATATGCTAGAAAAATGGGATTAACTCCATATTATTTGTATCGCCAAAAAAATATGTCTGGAAATATGGAAAATGTAGGATATGCAGCTGAGGGAAAAGCTGGGCTTTACAATATACTTATTATGGAAGAAAAACAAACAATCGTAGCTCTTGGAGCAGGTTCTAGTACAAAGGCAGTGTTTGAAGATAGGATTGAACGAGCAGAAAATGTAAAAGACGTGGATACTTATCTAGAAAAGATTGATGAAATGATAGATAGAAAGAAGCGTTTGTTTGGATTTAAGTAGTGAAAATTATTAGAAAACACTTGAAAAATTTGTGATACTGTATACAATAGAGAATAGAAAATAAAAGCTAAATTTACACTGTAAAATGGTATTTTATTTGATGAAAATAAAATGTATGAAAATAAACAGATAGGAGAATGTATATGGCTTTAAAAAAGAAACCTGTCACTGGTATGAAGGATATTTTACCAGCAGAAATGCAAATTCGTGATTATGTAATGAACTTAATCAAGGAAACTTATAGAGGATTTGGATTTTCCTCGATTGAAACTCCTTGTGTAGAGCATATAGAAAATTTAACAAGTAAGCAAGGTGGAGATAATGAAAAGCTTATTTTTAAAATTTTAAAGCGTGGAGAAAAGTTAAACGTAGCAGAGGCACAAACAGAAGCTGATGTAGTAGATGGTGGACTTCGCTATGATTTAACATTACCATTATCTCGCTATTATGCCAATAATGCAGCTTCTCTTCCTATGCCATTTAAGGCATTACAAATGGGAAGCGTGTGGCGTGCAGACCGTCCACAAAGAGGACGTTTCCGTCAATTTGTTCAATGTGATATCGACATTTTAGGTGATCCAACTTTTATGGCAGAAATTGAACTTATTTTAGCTACCACAACCTTACTTGGAAAAGTTGGATTTAAAAACTTTAAAGTTCGTATTAATGATAGAAGAATATTAAAGGCAATGGCTGCTTACTGTGGATTTCCAGAAGATAAGTATGATTTAGTATTTATTATTCT
>CALWGN010000142.1 GCA_944380055.1 uncultured Lachnospiraceae bacterium | reverse complement strand
AATACCTTTAATACATCACATCCTAATTCTAATCCTTCAACAGCTTCCTTAACTGTCATGATACCAGGCATAACTGGTACTCTGTATCTGTTACACATTTTCACTGTTTCTGGATTTAAAGCTGGAGATACGATATATTCAGCTCCTGCTAAAATACAAGCTCTTGCTGTTTCTGGATCTAATACAGTACCAGCTCCGATTACAACGTCTGTCCCCTTATACTTAGCAGCTAAAGCCTTAATAATATCAACTGCTCCTGGTACAGTCATAGTAACTTCGATGAAATTAATTCCACCAGCTACGATTGCTTCGATCATTTTTTCACCTTGTTCTTGATTTTCAGCACGAACAACTGCAACAATACCTTCTTCTTTTAATTTTAAGATTACTTGTTCTTTAGTCATAATAGTCTCCTTCTTCTATAATTAGTTCATTTTTTGAAACTACATAGATGTAATTATATTATTTATTTTAATATTGGCTTGTACAAATGTCAATGAATTTTAGAAAATGGTATGTAGAAAATTAGCAAAAAAAACTGTTAAAAATGTTACATTTGACGAAAAGTTTTTTCAATATATGAAACAATCTCTGATTTGCGTAGATTACACTATTTCACTAGGTAGTTTTTCCATTTTTTTCCATACAAAATAAAATTCATTTCTTTATTGTATTAATATTTCCTATTCTTCGTCCCAGTTATGATATACTTCCTGTACATCATCATCTTCGTCTAATAAATCAAGAATACGGTTCATCATTTTTATATCCATTTCTGATGTAAGTTGTGTCCATGTTTGAGGAATCATTGTTACCTCAGCATTAGCCATAGAAATACCTGCTTCTTCTATTGTTTCACGAACAACGCTAAACTCATTTGGATCTGTAAAGATTTCATAGCTATCATCTTCTTCTACAAAATCCTCTGCACCAGCATCTAATGCAATCATCATAAGTTCATCTGCATCCATAGTGCATTCTTCTTTATCAATAATAATTTGCCCCTTTTTATCAAACATAAAAGAAACACAACCAGTTGTTCCAATATTCCCTCCACCCTTTGTAAAGGCATTACGAACATTAGAAGCTGTTCTATTACGATTATCTGTTAATGTTTCAACAATAATAGCTGTTCCATTTGGACCATATCCCTCATATGTAATTGCTTCGTAATTTGCTGAATTTGCATCTCCAGCCGCTTTTTTAATACTTCTTTCAATTGTATCATTTGGCATATTATTTGATTTTGCTTTAGAAATAACATCACGAAGCTTTCTGTTATTATTTGGATCTGGACCTCCCTCTTTTACAGCAACTGCAATTTCTCTACCGATTCTAGTAAAGATTTTTCCTTTTGCAGCATCATTTTTTTCCTTTTTATGTTTAATATTGGCAAATTTTGAATGTCCTGACATACTAAAACTCCTCTTTCTATAATTATTTCCCTATAAGCTTCAGCTTTAAATAGCTAAATATAGTGTATTTATGTTTATTCTATCACTTTTCTTAGTCCTGTGTCAATGTTCACAAATAATTCTGCTTACTTTTAACTACATGATTAAGTTTTTTAGCTATTTTTTCTGACGATATGGTCTCAATTCAAAAATCATTTTAAATACTTCCTCTGATATAACCATGGCAAATATAATATAAATTGGTAGTCTCAACACTAAACTACCTAAAATGCACATGAAATTCCAATTATCCATAGACCCAAACAGTTTAAAAATAGACAATAATTACTGCCCAGAACTGGGAGGCAAGAACTGCACTCCCACTGCATACGCCAAATACTAAAAGAGAAAAAACAAAAATACTTTATTTGCCAAACTACTGCTACAATATTGTTTTCTTCCACTGTATCAATCATTAAGTTCTCTACTAAATTAATTATACTGCTTAATGAACTTGCATAGTTACTGGTAATGTTATCATACTAGCCTTTCTTAAAAAAATTTTGTCTCTAAATATATCAATTGTAATGCTTTTTATACTCATATAGTAACCTTTCTTTTCCTTTATGTATCTATATCAAGACTAATTTTAAGTGCAATATTGATTTTTTCAATAATACCACCCTCTAGATGACATACTTTTTCTCTTAGCCTCTTTTTATCTATTGTTCTAAGTTGCTCTAATAAAATAACAGAATCCTTCACAATATCGCAATACCTTGAGTCCAACTCGATATGAGTTGGGAGCTTTGCTTTATTCATTTTTGAAGTTATGGCAGCACATATGACTGTTGGGCTATGTTTATTTCCAATATCATTTTGTATAATAAGCACTGGCCGTATTCCGCCTTGTTCTGATCCTACTACTGGCCTTAAATCGGCATAATATATATCTCCACGTTTAATAATCACTAAATTCACACTCCATTGAAAAGATTTGTATCTTTATTATTTCCAAAAAATAAGTGTGTATTCTACTTTTCTTATAAAAATAATTTAATTATAAGAAATCTTCATATGTATCCTTAAAATAATCTTTACAACCAACTATTTTATTATTTTTGTAATAAACTCGTGGAATTCTTTTTCCTAATATACAAATAAGCTCATAATTAAATATTCCAGCTTTTTCTGCCACCTCTTCTACAGTAATAATTTCATCTCCATCTTTTCCAATAAGTGTAACCTCATCTCCTTCTTCTACTTCATTGATATGAGTTACATCTACCATAAATTGATCCATGCAAACACGCCCAATAATAGGTGCACGCTTGCCATGGATTAACACTTCTCCATTATTGGATAGATTTCTAGGATATCCATCTCCATATCCTACTGGAATGGTAGCCACTATTGTTTTTTCTTTTGTCTTATAAGTTGCTCCATATCCAATCGACTCATTTGCTTCTACTTCTTTTTTATAAATAATTTGAGATTTTAATTCTAATGCTGGTCTTAAACATATGCTTTTCGTATTTACATCATTGGATGGATATAACCCATATTGACTAATGCCAGAGCGAACTAAATTACTGTTTGAACAATCAAGTTCGATAATTGCAGCACTATTGGCATAATGATAATATGGAATAGAAATATTATACTGCTTTAACTCTTCTATTACTTCATTAAATCTATGTAATTGAATATTTGTATAAGTTTTATCTACCTCATCTGCTGTTGACAAATGAGTAAATACTCCTTCTATTTTTATATTTGGTAAGAGTAATACTTTTTCAATAAATGGATATACATTTTTAGGCATAAGCCCAATTCTTCCCATACCAGTATCTACTTTTATATGAATATAAGCGTCTTTTCCCATTTGCTTTGCTTTTTTTGATAAAGCCTCTACCATATCCCATTGAAATATAGTAGTTCTGATTTCATTTTCAATAATCTCTTCTAACTGATTATTGCTATGGTATCCTAATAACAATATTGGCTTTTTTATGTGATGTTTTTTTAATTGAATCCCTTCCTCTGTTGTAGCAACAGCGTATCCCCAAACAATGTCTTCTATCTCCTTGGCAATAGGAACTGCACCATGTCCATATCCATCTGCCTTTACCACTGCACATATTTCTATATTATTTGACAGTTTATTTTTCATTTGTTTAATGTTATATGAAATAGCATCTAAATAAACGTTTGCATACAATCGTTCATATTTTTTCACGCCATTGTACCTCACTTTTCTTCGTATCTACTAGAATACAAATGTCATACTAGATACACAAGTAACTTTCTACTTAGATGATAATTTCGTCACTTGTGAAATGTGTTCTAAAATATCAGTTGCTTTCATGCTATAGGCTCCCTTTTCTTTACAAGCACTATTTCCTGCAAGTCCATGGATAAATACACCACAAACAGCCCCTTGCAATGGTTCTAAACCTTGTGCAATTAAACCACCAATTATGCCAGATAATACATCTCCACTTCCTCCCGTTGACATACCATGATTTCCAGACTGGTTAATATAATACAGATTATTATTAGAACTTACTATCGTTCTTGCATCCTTACATACTAATACATCACTTTTATGTTGTAAAAATTTGTTATCTTGTAAGAATTTACGAACATGACCTAATAAATCATTCTGAATATCTGTTATAGTTTCTCCATTTAATCGACTAAATTCTTTCAAATGTGGAGTATATACTATTGGACATTGTTTATTTTTTATCATTGATTTATCTTTTGCTAACACATTAATTCCATCTGCATCAAGTACTATTGGTACTTTACTATTATTTATAATAAATTGCAAGAGTTGTTTCACATAATCTTCTACTCCTAACCCTGGACCTACTATAATAACACTAGCCCAATCGATTGCTTCTTTTACTTGTTGCCACAAAATTTTCTCTGGTTCATAAGTAGTCAAAAGAGCCTCTGGCAACAACGTTTGTATAATTTCTCTGTTAGCTTTGCAGGTAACAATTTTAACTAATCCAGCTCCTATTTCATAAGCAGCCCTTCCTGCCATATAAGCTGCACCTGCCATATTTTTTCCACCTGCAAACACAGCTACTTTTCCAAATGTACCTTTGTTAGAATAATTAAATCGTTTTGGCATAAGAGTTTCTATATTAGTGGAAAGAGGGTATGTATAATAGGACATATGAACAATATTATGTATACCTTTAGGAAAACCTATCTTTTTAACTACTATAATACCACTATATTCAGTACCTGGATATAACATACATCCTAATTTTTCATATCCAAAAGTAATTGTTTTATATGCTTTTATGGCAATACCTAACACCTTTCCTGTATTAGTACACACTCCTGATGGAACATCAATAGCGTACACTTTTTTCTTTGCTTTATTTATATTGTTAATAACATCATAAAAGCTTCCCTTAACTTCTCTTGATAATCCAATACCAAACAAGCCATCCACAATACAATTGTATTGATGAAAATCTATGGTATAAATCCATGTTTCTTCAATTAGATATGGAATACCAAGTTTTTTTATAATTTCAAACTGTAACTTCCATTCCTTTGTTCCATTTTCTTCTTTTCCAACAATCCCTATTGTAATATTTTTAAAATCCTTTTGATGTAATATACGAGCTAATGCCAAGCCATCAGCACCATTATTCCCTACACCACATAAAATAAAAATATTTGCACATACTCCTTCTTCTTTTTCTATTTCCTCTAATACACTATTTGCTGCTTGTTCCATTAAAATAATAGATGGAATTTTTATTTGTTCCATTGTATAGCGCTCTATTTGCTGCATCTCTTCTCTAGTTACCAAATATTCCATATAAACCACCTCTTTTACCATTCTGCTTTTTTACTCTTTATATGTATTATAAAAGGCTGTTACAAATATGTTTGAAACAGCCTTACTTTCATTGTTCTAATATAACATATGCAATTGCATAGTCTTTTTCATGGGATATGGATACAAATATGCGATTCACCCCTAAATTTTCACTTACTTTTTTTGCATTATTATATAGATAAATAGATGGCCTACCTAGTTCATTTTTTACAACTTCAATATCTAGTAATGCAAATCCATAAAATCCAGTTCCTAATGCCTTTGCAACAGCTTCCTTTGCCGCAAAATAGCCAGCAAAGGATTCTTCTTTTTCATTTGCTTGTAGCTGTTCCTTTTTTGTAAAACATTTATTAAGAAAAAACTCTTTTTTTATTGCTTTTTTTATTCTTTCAATCTTTACAATATCCGTTCCTATACCAATTATCATATGATATCCTATCTTGGAATTTCCTTAATATTATCATCCATATGTGTAACCTTATAAGATAAACGCATTAAACTTTCTGATAAATGTACATTTTCTACCACTACATCCTCTGGCAAATCCAAATCAATATGAGCAAAGTTCCAAATGGCTTTTACCCCATAAGAAATAACTTTTTCTGCCATTTCTTTTGCCTTTGTTTTAGGAATTGTTAATGCTGCAATTTGTACATCATTTTCCTTAATAAATTCTTCTAATTGCTCTACTGGATATACTTCAATACCACGAACAGTCATTCCCACTAATCTTGGGTTAATATCAAACATTCCTTTAATCATAAATCCGCGACGTTCAAAATTTGTATAATTTGCAATGGCCTGACCTAAATTTCCCGCACCAATGATAATAATATTATGTTGCTTATCAATCCCTAGTATCTTTGCAATTTCACTATATAAATAAGGAACATTATATCCATATCCTTGTTGTCCAAATCCACCAAAATTATTTAAATCTTGTCTTATTTGAGAGGCTGTTACCTTCATACGCTCGCTTAATTCATTTGAGGAGATACGCTCTACTCCATCTTTCATTAATTCACCTAAATAACGATAATATCTTGGGAGTCGTTTAATTACCGCTCTCGATATTTCTTTCTGCTCCACAGTCATCCACCTTTCTTATTCTCTATTTAATTTGCTTATTCATCTCCAATTATCTTTGATATTTTGACTTACCCTTTGGAAACATTATATCTTTTGGTAAAAAAAGTGTCAATCTTTCTTTTGTATTTTAATTAATACACTTATAGACATATAGTCTTTTTTCTAGTATAACTGTATATAGATTTTGTATACTTTTAGAATTTTAATATGGAGGTAATTATGATTTTAGCCTGTAACAACATAAGCAAATCATTTATTGATAAAACGATTATAGAACAAGCTTCTTTTCATATTGAAGAACGTGAAAAAGCAGCCATTGTGGGGATTAATGGAGCTGGGAAATCCACACTTTTAAAAATTATTATGGGTATTTTATCCCCTGATTCTGGTGAGGTAACTATCGCAAAGGGAAAAACCATTGGATATTTAGCACAGCATCAAGATTTATCTAGTGGTAGCACTATTTACGACCAATTATTAGAAGTAAAAAAAGATATTTTAGATTTAGAACATAAAATACGACAAGTAGAATTAGATATGAAAACTGCCGATGAAAACAGGCTAGAACAACTCCTTTCTACTTATACTAGACTAAATCATGATTTTGAAATGGCAAATGGATATGCCTATAAAAGTGAAATTACTGGTGTTTTAAAAGGTCTTGGTTTCTCTGAAGAAGACTTTAATAAAAAAGTGGATGATTTGTCTGGAGGACAAAAAACTCGCATTTCTCTTGGTAAATTACTTCTTTCTAAACCAGATATTGTTTTATTAGACGAACCTACTAACCACCTAGATATGGACTCTATTGCATGGTTAGAAGGTTATTTAAATAACTATGCCGGTAGTGTTATTATTGTAGCCCATGACCGCTACTTCTTAGATAAAGTGGTAACAAAAATAATTGAAATTGATAATAAAATTGTTCGTGTATTTTCTGGAAATTATTCTGCTTATAGTGAGAAAAAACATGCTATTATGGACGCTCTTATGAAGCAATATATAAATCAGCAACGTGAAATTAAACGCCAAGAAGAGGTTATTGCAAAATTAAAATCATACAATCGTGAAAAGTCCATTCGTCGTGCAGAAAGTCGCGAAAAAATGCTAGATAAAATACAAGTATTAGACAAGCCAAAAACAGATGATGCAGTTATGCATTTTACATTACAGCCTCATGTTCAAAGTGGAAATGATGTTTTAACAATTACTAACTTAAGTAAATCCTTTGGTGATAATACTTTATTTACAAATGTCAACTTAGAAATTAAACGTGGCGAAAGAGTTGCTATCATTGGTGGAAATGGAACAGGAAAAACAACTCTTTTAAAATTAATTAATGGCATTCTTTTAGCAGATACTGGTGAAATACGTCTTGGTTCTAAAGTTGAAATTGGCTATTACGATCAGGAGCATAACGTGTTAACAATGGAAAACACTTTATTTGAAGAAATTTCTAATGCTTATCCGTCCATGACAAATACTGAAATTAGAAATGTACTAGCTGCCTTTTTATTTACTGGAGATGATGTATTTAAACGAATCAGTGAACTAAGCGGTGGAGAACGTGGTAGAGTATCTCTAGCGAAATTAATGCTTTCTGATTGTAACTTTTTAATTTTAGACGAACCTACCAACCATTTAGATATGATGTCAAAGGAAATTTTAGAGCAAGCATTAGCTAACTATACTGGAACTGTGTTATACGTTTCCCATGATAGATATTTTATTAATAAAACAGCTACAAGAATACTAGATTTAAAAGAAAAACATTTTATTAATTATATTGGAAACTATGACTATTATTTAGAAAAAAAGGATATTTTAACTGCTAATATATTAGAACAGGCTCCTACAACTAAAACATCTGTTACACAAATAGAAGAAAATAGTACAAAGTTAGATTGGAAACAACAAAAAGAAGAACAGGCTCGTCTCAGAAAACGTCAAAATGAACTGAAAAAAACAGAAGAAAAAATTACTGCTTTAGAAGAAAGAAATTCAGAAATTGATGAACTTCTATCAAAAGAAGAAATATATACAGATGTAACAAAATTAATGGAGTTAAACAAAGAAAAAGCTTCTATCGAGGAAGAGCTAGAACAGCTTTTTGAGATTTGGGAATCTTTAGCAGAGTAACAAATATTAAAAAAGAAACTACGATAAAAGACATACACTTTTATCGTAGTTTCTTTTTTTAATATAGATTTCTCCACTCCAAATCGCCATGGTCTAATCCTAAAATTAACGATTCAGCTGTTGCTATATTTGTTGCCAAAGGAATATTATATAAATCACATAAACTAGCAATTGCATTAAAACTTCCTTCTTGTTCTTGACCTGAAAATTCAGTGCTATGGAAATAAATTACCATATCAATATTGTTTTGTTCAATACCACTTTGAAGCTGTTTGCCACCGCCCATAACACCAGATAAATATTTTTTTACACTAAGACCAGTAGCCTGTTCTACTCTAGTTCCGGTTACTTCTGTAGCATACAAACTATGTTTCTTTAAAATTCCTTTATATGCAATACAAAAATTTTCTAATAATACTTTTTTACTATTATGTGCAACTAAACCAATATTCATTTAATCTCCCCCTATCTTTTTTACTACTTTTATGGGATTTGTATATGATAAATTAATTTTCTTATAAGTTATACTTTATTATAGCAAATCTTTCAAATATTACAAGGGAAAAGATTATCCTTTCCTTTATTCCTCATTTAACTTGGCAAGTTTTGCTGCTTGGTCGGCCGCAATTAAACTATCGATTAATTCGTAAATATCACCATCCATAATAGAATCAATCTTATATAATGTTAATTTAATTCTATGGTCTGTGACACGACCTTGAGGGAAGTTATAAGTACGAATCTTTTCAGAGCGATCTCCAGTTCCAATTTGACTTCTTCTTTCTTCTGCCTCTGCACTTTGCTTCTTTTCACATTCTAATTCATATAATTTAGCACGTAATACCTTTAAGGCTTTTTCCTTATTCTTTAACTGACTCTTTTCATCTTGACAAGATATAACAATACCAGTTGGTAAGTGAGTTAATCGAACTGCTGAGTCAGTTGTATTTACACATTGTCCACCATTTCCAGATGCACGGAAAACATCAAACTTACAATCATTTAAGTCTAAATTCACATCTACTTCTTCTGCTTCTGGCATAATCGCTACTGTACTTGTTGATG
>CALWGN010000141.1 GCA_944380055.1 uncultured Lachnospiraceae bacterium | reverse complement strand
GATTCGTAGAGCTGAAATTAGTCAAAGCTTAATAAGAAGTAAAAGCGAAGAAGAAATATACGAAGTAGAAGTAAATAAACATAAACTAGAGTTAGAGAAAAGAACAGAAAAAATAAACTCTAAAAGGCACTTGCAGGAGTCTATAACGGAAAAGATAAAAGAAAATAGTAAGCTAATACAAACATATACAAGAGAAAATGAACAAAGACATCGATTGTATCAGTCTTGTTACACAAAAGCAGAATCATTAAAAAACTTAGCAGAAAGATATGAAGGCTATGGAAGTAGTATAAAAAAGATTATGGAGAAAAAAGATACTGTTTCTGGTATTCATGGAGTAGTAGCTGACATTATTCAAGTAGATAAAATATATGAGGTTGCTATTGAAACAGCGTTAGGTGGAAGTATTCAAAATGTTGTAACAGATACAGATAATACGGCAAAACAATTAATTCAATATTTAAAAGAAAATAAGTATGGTCGTGCTACATTTTTACCATTAAATACGGTACAAGGGTTTGGTAGCTTTAAAGAGACCGATGCACTAAAAGAAGTAGGTGTAGTTGGATTAGCTAATACGTTAGTAAAAAGTGAGGACATATATATAACATTATTGCAGTCTTTATTAGGTAGAACTTTAGTAGTAGATACTATTGAAAATGGAATGGCAGTTGCAAGAAAATATCGTCAAAGCATTCGAATTGTTACTCTAGAAGGAGAACTTTTAAATGTTGGTGGTTCTATGACTGGTGGTGCATTTAAAAATAATAGTAATTTATTAGGTCGAAAGCGAGAAATTACTCAGTTAGAGGAAGAGGCAAAGCATTTAAAAGAAGATTGGGAACGTTTTAATAATACAATTAAACAGTTACAAGACAGTGTAGATGTAAATAATTTAGAACAAGCCAAGCTAAAAGAAGAAATACAAAAGCTGCAACTATTGGCTACAAAAGCAGAATTGCATCTAAATAGTAATTTAAAGAAAATTGAAGATATCAAAATGGCAAGAGAAGATTCTGTTATTGAGAGCCGACAATTAGAGCTTCAAATTCAGCAATTAACAGAACAAAAGAAAAAAATAAATTCTGTGCTAGAAGAAATTGAAAAAGAAAATACGAATTCAGAACAAGCAATTGTTACATTTTCAGAAAGTATAGAAGGGAAAAGAATTGAGTACAATCATATAGTTGCTCAGCTAAATGATATTCAACTATCCTTATCTAATATGGAACAAAAAGTTTCCTTTATTCATGAAAACGAGATACGTATTAAAGAAGAAATCAAAATTCTTACAAAAGAGAAGAATACTTTAAATGAAAATGTACAAGTCAGTTATTCTACTATAAAGGAAAAAGAAAATCATATTTTAAAATTAAAAGAAAAAGTTCTAGAATTAGAACAATTAGAAAATTCCTTAAAAGAGTTAGTTGAATCCTCAGAAGAAGAAAAAATAACATTTATGACAAAGCAAAAAGATTTCTTTGATAAAAAAGAGGAAAATAGCAATCGAGTTAGTTTGCTTGATAGAGAATTATTCCGCTTAAATAGTAAACAAGAAAATTTAGAAAGTCAATTAGATGATAAAACAAACTATTTATGGAATGAATACGAAATGCTGCCAAGTGAAGCAGAAAAGTTAAAGGTTGATTCTTATAATAGTCGTGAGGAATTATCAAATATTGTTAAGGATATTAAGCAAAATATAAAAACATTAGGAAATGTAAATGTTAATGCCATTGATGATTACAAAGAAGTATTAGGACGTTACACTTTTATGAAAACCCAGTATGACGATTTAATAGAGGCAAAAGAAAAACTACAAGCAATTATTGAAGAGTTAGATGTAGGAATGAGAATACAGTTTGAGCAGAAGTTTAAAGAAATTCGAGAAGAATTTGATAATGTATTTAAACAACTCTTTGGTGGTGGACGTGGTACACTAGAATTAATAGAGGGTGAAGATATAATAGAGGCTGGAATTAAAATTATTGCTCAGCCACCAGGAAAAAAATTACAAAATATGATGCAACTTTCTGGTGGAGAAAAGGCATTAACGGCTATTTCCTTACTGTTTGCAATTCAAAATCTAAAACCATCGCCATTTTGTTTATTAGATGAAATTGAAGCAGCTCTAGATGATTCTAATGTAGGAAGATTTTCAAATTATTTACATAAGTTGACAAAAAATACACAGTTTATTATTATTACACATAGACGTGGTACAATGGTATCGGCAGACCGTTTATATGGGATAACAATGCAAGAAAAAGGTGTATCTACATTAGTAAGTGTAAACTTAATTGAAGAACAACTAGACTAGAATGGAGGATTTAAATGAGTGAAAAGAAAGGTTTCTTTGGGCGTTTAGTCCAAGGATTAACAAAGACAAGAGATAATATTGTAAATAGTATTGATTCAATTTTTAGTGGTTTTTCATCCATTGATGAGGACTTTTATGAAGAATTAGAAGAAGTATTAATTATGGGTGATTTAGGAATTAATACAACAAACAGCATTATGGAGAATTTACGAAATAAAGTAAAAGAAGAAAAAATAAAATATCCAGCAGAATGCAAAGCGTTACTTATTAATAGTATTAAAGAGCAAATGGATTTAGGTGAAAATGCCTATGAATTTGAGAATAAAAAGTCTGTTGTATTAGTAATTGGAGTAAATGGAGTAGGAAAAACAACTTCTATTGGAAAGCTAGCAGACCAATTAAGAGAGCAAGGAAAAAGTGTATTACTAGCAGCAGCAGATACATTCCGTGCAGCGGCAATTGACCAGTTAGAAGAGTGGTCAAGACGTGCTAATGTACCAATTATTGCTCAAAAGGAAGGTTCTGATCCAGCAGCAGTTATTTATGATGCAGTACAATCTGCAAAGGCAAGAAATGTAGATGTATTGATTTGTGATACAGCAGGTCGCTTGCACAATAAGAAAAATTTAATGGAAGAATTAAAGAAGATTAATAGAATTATTGATAAGGAATATCCAGATGCTTATAGAGAAACGTTAATTGTATTAGATGGTACAACAGGACAAAATGCATTAGCACAGGCAAAGATATTTATGGAAGCAGCTAATATTACTGGTATTATTCTTACAAAAATGGATGGGACAGCAAAAGGTGGGATTGCAGTTGCAATTCAGTCTGAGCTAGGTGTTCCAGTAAAATATATTGGCGTAGGAGAAAAAATAGATGATTTACAAAAGTTTGATTCCAATGATTTTGTAAATGCATTATTTGATAAAAGAGAAGAAAATCAATAATATTTTATTACGGGAGGGAACATAATGTTAACATTAGAAAAGTTTGAAGAAGCAAGTG
>CALWGN010000140.1 GCA_944380055.1 uncultured Lachnospiraceae bacterium | reverse complement strand
CTGCATCTATGAGATATTTATCTCAACGTTATACCATGCCTTATAAAGAATGTGCAGGATTATTAACAGATATTGGAACAGAAGAATTAGCACATCTTGAAATGATATGCGCTATTGTATATCAACTTACTAGAAATTTATCAATAGAAGAAATTAAAAAATCAGGATTTGATAAATACTATGTAGATCATACAACTGCCTTATGGCCACAGGCTGCTAGTGGAACACCATTTAGTGCTACTTTCTTCCAATCAAAAGGGGATGTTATTACTGACTTAACAGAAGATTTGGCTGCAGAACAAAAAGCCAGAACAACTTACGATAATATTTTACGACTAATTGACGATCCTGAAATTTGTGATCCAATTCGTTTCTTACGTGAGCGTGAGATCGTTCACTTCCAAAGATTTGGAGAAGCACTCCGCATTGCACAAGAACGATTGGATAGTAAAAACTTCTATGCATTTAATCCTGCTTTTGATAAAAAGTGTAAATAGCCTATGAGTAGAGAATTACAACAAATATTTTATTTTCTTTTACAAGCACCACCTAATGCATATGCAAATATTTATGGTAGCGCTTCTTACCCTAGAGTTCGAGGAGATATTTACTTTTATTCTATGCTTGAGGGAACACTTATATTCGCTGATATTAGTGGATTACCTTTTGACATTGGAGTATGTAACTCTCGCTTTTTTGGATTTCATATTCATGAGGGAAGCCAGTGCAAGGGAACAGAGATAGACCCTTTTTCCTTTACAGGTGGTCATTTAAATCCTAATAACTGCAATCACCCACAACACATGGGAGATCTTCCTCCTTTATTAGGCAACAATGGTTATGCTTTAACCACTTTTTATTCAAATCAATTTACTCCTGCTAATATTATTGGTCATACAATTATTATTCATGATATGTCTGATGACTTTAAAACACAACCGTCTGGAAACTCTGGAGTAAAAATAGCATGCGGAGAAATTAGACCTTTTTAGTATAAGGAAATAACAATAGAGCATTATGTTATAACATATAATTGTTATAACATAATGCTCTATTGAATTTGATTCTTTACTGTGTAGTATCCTCTATTTTATATCTTGTACATATGCACAAATAAGTTTTAATGTATTTTCCATACCCTTTTCATGAGTTCTTTCCATTCCATGTGAAGCATGAACTCCTTGCCCAATCAATGCAGCTTTAATGTTATTTCCACCCCTTAATGCTGCTGAAGCATCAGAGCCATAGTGCGGAAAAATATCAACTGCATAATCAATATTATTCTGTTTTGCCAATAAAATTAAATTAGAAGTCATATCATAATCATATGGACCTGAAGAATCTAATGCACATATTGAAACTTTTGTTTCGTCTCCTGTTAAATCATCACCTAAAGCCCCCATATCGATTGCTAATAATTCTGTAATATCTTCTGGTAAATAACTAGCTCCATGACCAACTTCTTCATAGTTACTAATTAATATTTTTAATGTTTTTGTTGGACAAACAGTTCCTTCTTTGATTTCTTTTAATAATCCTAATAAAACGGCAACTGACGCCTTATCATCTAAATGTCTGGACTTAATAAATCCACTTTTTGTATACACAAAATTAGGTGAAAAGCTAATAAAATCTCCTGCACAAATACCTAATTCTTCTACTTCTTTGCTATTTGTAACAAGCTCATCCAATCGAACTTCCATATTTTTTGCTTTTCGTTCCATTGTTCTTGCATCATCATAGGTATGTACAGATGGATGTTTTGTTAAAATTGTTCCTGTATAATCTTTTCCATCTCTTGTATGTACTGTACAATACGCACCTTCAATAGACTCCATCATAAAACCACCAATTGGGACAATATTTAACATACCATCTTTGCTAATAGAGCGAACCATAGCACCAAGGGTATCTAAATGAGCTGCTAAACCTATTACTTCATCTTCGTTTCCTTTTACAGTAATAACAATACCACCTTTTTGATTTTGCTCTACTAAAAATCCTAATCTATTTACTTCTTCTATTATATATTTTGTAGCTCTCTTTGTGTATCCAGTTGGACTTGGAAGATTTACAATTTCTTCTAATTGTTTAATTACATATTCCATTGTTCTCATTACATTTTCCTCTTTTCTTTTTTAGCTATTATACTATTCTTTTCATATTCGCTCAAGGGTATATAAAAACAAAAAATCAAAATAATGAAAGTATTAGGTCTCCATTATATTTTTATGACTTTTTCTTTTTAGTGGTAAACGAACTGTAAATTTAGTACCAATACCAATAGTACTATCCATGACTATCGTTCCATCATAATATTGAACAATATGTTTTACAATAGCTAAACCAAGTCCAGTACCTCCACTTTTTTTATTTCTTCCTTTATCTACTCGATAAAATCGTTCAAACACACGATTTTTTGACTCTTCATCAATTCCTATTCCATTATCTTCTACAATAAGTACCATTGTATTTTTTTCTGCATACGCTCTAATCCATACAATCCCTCCTGGCTTATTGTATTTTATTGCATTGCTAACAAGATTTCCGATTAATTGATTCATTTGCTGTACACTAGCTTCTATAACAAAATTGCTACAATCTGCATCAATAGTTACCTCTAGTTCATTTGCCAATGGGGTAAGGGCACTAATAATATCTTGTATGACTGGATAAACTCGCACATCTGTCATAGTTTCTGTAGCTTCTTTTGTTTCTAATTTAGAAATCATTAAGATGTCATTAATAAGATTTGTCATATTATCTGTTTCTTTTTGAATACGACTTAGAAAATCAGCTTGCATTGTTTCATTTTTAGCAAAGCCATTTTGAAGCAACTCTGTGTATCCTCTTACTGATGTAATTGGAGTTTTTAATTCATGGGATGCATTACTGAAAAATTCTTGTCTAACTTTTTTTTCTAGCTCTAGCTTTTCTACATATTTCATAACATTATCTGCCATTTTCTCCGCTGCTTCTACAATTAAGTTTAATTCTTTGTACTGACTTTTCACCGGATGAAACTCTAGCTTATCTTCCATAAACCTTATCATCTCCATTGATATTTCCTTTAATGGTTTTTCTAAAGACGTACTAAACTTATTTGCTAATTTCCATGTAATAAATCCTATGACTGCAATACTAACAATCGCAACTATCATATAAGCAACTAAATAATCCTGAAAAGCAGAAAAGGTTTTATCCACCACTATAATAGATTGACCATTATTTAAAAGAGTAACTGCATACATGTGAATGTTCAAAAAACTATCTGATAATTTGTTATAAAATA
The DNA here is from genome assembly GCA_944380055.1 of uncultured Lachnospiraceae bacterium. GTDB lineage: Bacteria > Bacillota > Clostridia > Lachnospirales > Lachnospiraceae > Fimimorpha. The sequence continues at coordinate 10,959 of CALWGN010000140.1, read as the reverse complement.
CTATTTCTTCATTTTGAAGTTTATCTATATCTTCTTCTGCCAAAATACTTTCTTCTACTTGATTAGTACTGTCTATGACTTTTCCATCTAGATTGGCAATAATAATATTATCTATCTCTGGAACTTTTTCTTTCATGCTAGATAGTTGAACTTCTATATTTTCTGCTGTTTCTATTGTATTTTGTAGTAATTTTACAACTGTACCCATCTGACTTTCTTCTCTGCGAATAGCAATGCTTCCTACTACTAAAAAACTAAATATTGTTGTAATTATTACTCCAATAATCGCTACTATTAAAAATTTAGAAAATATGGATTCTTTCAATTTTTTTCCTCCATACGAATAAATCGATACCCTACTCCTCGAACTGTTTTAATATATTCGCTTCCTTCTTCTCCTAATTTTTGTCTTAATGTTCGTATATGCATATCTAATGTACGAGTTTCTCCATCATAATCATAGCCCCATATTCGATTTAATAACTCATCTCTCTCAACAATTCGATTGCTATTTTCCATTAAATATAGTAATAATTCAAACTCTTTATAGGTTAACTCTACTAAATCCCCTTTATAATATACTTCTCTTGTTTCTTTATTAATGGAAATAATACTTGTAGAAACTTTTTTTGTAGCAATATCCTTAGGCTTTGATCTTCTAAGTAGAGAACGAATTCTGGCTGTAAACTCCATAATCCCAAATGGCTTTGTCATATAGTCATCTGCCCCTCCATCTAGCCCTACTACTTTGTCAATTTCTTTGTCTTTTGCAGTTAAAACTAATATTGGAATCTGTTCTGTTTCTGGGTTTTTTCTTAATTGTTTTATTGCTGTTAACCCATCCATTCCTGGTAACATCCAATCAAAAACAATTAAATCTGGAACTTCTTCTTTTACTACTTCTAAACATTCTTCTGCTGTTTCAAATGATTCTACTTCATATCCATATCCATTTAATGCTATTTCTACAAGATTTCTTATATTATCGTCATCTTCCACAACATAGATTTTTTCCATATTTTTTGCCATATGTATTACTCTCACCCTTTACTTAACATTTTAAATTAGATTCTCTTACTATTATTTAACTGTCTCATGACACAATAAAACAATCAACTTTTAACCTTTATAGGCCGTTAATCAACTATTTTATTTATTATACTCCATGACACAAAAATAATATCACTTTTAGTATAACAAATTTTCGTAAAATTGCCTTATTTTTTTTGTAAAATTGCTGTAAATATTTTTTCTTAAAAAATTGTAATGTTTTCTATTTAAATTCTACTTTAATATTTCCAACTTCACATTCTAATTTTGCAGATTGTATTGCTCCATTAGAAATTACTTTATCTGAATCAATTCCAGAAAAAGTTTTTTCTCCAATGATTACATTGCCTAGCTCACAACTTACTTCATAATTAAAATTATTATAACTATTATCCAGCAATAACTCAACACTTCCTACATCTGCATTTACTTCCATATTACCACTAATGTGCCCTGCAAAGTAAATCTTTCCAACATCGCTGCTAAATATTCCATGTTTTATTTGACCTTTATAAATATTAATTCCACCTGTATCTACATCCGTCTCTAAGGATTGGGTTATTAAATTTTCTATATTGATTTGCCCTGTATCTACATCAATTATGGTACTATGACTATCTAAATATGCCAAATTTACACTTCCAACATCCATTTGAATGTTAGCACTTGTTAAATTCACATCCTTTGGTAATGTAATAACGACTTTTCCACCTTGATTATTACCAAAAAGTCCAAATCGAAATCCAAATTTTATTTCTCCTACTTCTTTTATTACCCATTTGGTTCCTTGCACGTAGGTAGAAAATTTTTCACTTACATTTTCTGCTTTTATATGAAATCTGTCACCTTGCTGTATAATTACTTCACTAGATTTAAAATCAAAATCAATACTACTAATTCCACTATAAGTCTCTTCTAGATTTTTCTTATTACTAGTAGCTCCCAAAGAAATACTCCATTTGTCTGTATGATTATAGGCGCCCATACCAATTCCTATAATAACTAATATGATACCTATAATAAAAAACATACTACTGATAATAAGAGCTGTTTTTGTCCCTTTTTTCATTGCCTCCACTTCCTTTCTTTCCATAATTTCATTACCCATTTTTTTACTATGCTATAACATCTTGGTAATACTGTTCCCATACAATATTTTATAAATATTAAAAATAGTATACCAATAGCAAATGAGATACACGCAATACCAAAAGCTAATATACTAACAGATGGAGTAGTGGCAAATCGATAAACTCCTACAACAATACTAGCACCACCAACGATAAAAGTTGATAGTCCAACAGCTATAATTGATATTAGCATTGCAAATATACCGCTAAATACTGATATTACAATTGCTAATAAAATTGGTAAACCAATTGGAATGGCAACAATAGCTAAACATATGATAAGAGCTATCTTTTTATAATCTTTATGCTTAATTACTGTGTTATTATCTACTGTTTGTCTGCTTCCTGTATTATCTTTTGTATCATATGGTTCATTATACATTTTTAAATTTTCTCTAATTTTTTGAGCTACTACTCTAGGACTTTCTAACTTTCTAATTACATATTCCTCATCTTCGCCTGCTTCATCAAAATAATCTGAGTAATATAATAATGCATCATTTCTTTCATCTGCTGGTATATCTCTTAATAAATATTCCAACTCCGACATAAATTGTGCTTTGTTCATGGTTATACCCTATGCACACTCTTTATTATATAAAAGAGATTATGCACATCTCCTTTCCTTCTAATTTTATTACATTGCTACATTAAAGATATTGGAAATTTTTGTTGAATATTCTTGCCATTCAATTACATATAACTGTAATTGAACTTTTCCTTTTTGTGTTAGTTTATAATATCTTCTATTTCTTCCTGCATATTCTTGATCATATACATCTAAGCAACCATCCTTTTGCAATCGTCTTAATACTGGATACAATGTGGATTCTGACACTTCTAGTATTTCTCTTACCTCTTGGGTAATACGATATCCATATGTTCCTTCTATATCCTTTGAAACAACAGCAAGGACAATTCCATCTAATAAGGCTGCACCTGTGTTAAATACCATTTTCCTCCTCCTTATAGTTTATATATTTGCTTGATATAAATACTAATAATTTTATAATATTATATCTTATATAGTATAGGCTATTATATGAGATATAATATTATTTGTCAATATATATTACATAGAATATACTTAATCATGATAGTATAACATTTACCTTTATAAAATAAAGTTTATGTTTTATTCCTCCTTTAACATAGCCGTTACTATGTCTTATACTATCCAATAATTCCCCTATGACTTTGAACTGTCTATGAACAAATGAGGTGGTATTTGTTGATATTCTTTTCGACTAACTAATTTATCTTTTTCTAATTCCCTTAACTGATTTGTTAACATTTTATGAGTAATAGGGGTAAGTAGTTTTTTTAATTCCCCATATCGTAAAACTTCATAAAAAGCTAACATATATATAATTCTTAATTTCCATTTACCACCTATCATTTCTACGGTACGTTCAGAACACTCAATAATATTTCGATTAGGTATACAACCCTTTGTTATGAAAAAATAAAAAGCATATATAGGGGGTGTCAATCACTGAAAAAAAAGAAATATTGTTGGTAAAAATTTATAACAAAATTTCTGTGAAAAATTTTTTTAAATATATAAGAGCGTAAATCTTCATAGGTATTGTATATACAAACTATTTTATTAATGGGATATTTGCAATCTGCTTTCTACATACCTACTGCCTTGTGTCTACGTGACATTGAAGTGGGGATTTTCTTAATAAAGTTAAATACTCTTTCAAATAACTTAACAAAAAAGACATTCTTAAATAGCTTAACTATTTAAAAATGTCTTTTCTTATTGCCATAAATAAAATTTTATTCTCTATATGGACATTTTATAGTCCTAATTCTTTTATTACCTGCTTTACATATTCTGTATCGCTATGTGGATATTTCATACCATTTTCTTCTTGATATGTTTCATGTCCAAGCCCAATGATAGTAATTAGGTCACCATCTTCTGCATGTTCAATAGAGTATTTAATTGCTTCTTTTCTATTTGGAATTACAATATATGATCCAGTTGTTTTTTCCATTCCCACATGAATATCTTTTAAAATATCTTCAAAACTTTCAAAACGGTTATGCCCAGCTGTAATAATACTTAAATCTGCTAATTTTCCACTTGCCTCTCCCATTTCATAGCGTCTATGCTTGGAGCGATTTCCATCAGCACCAAATACACATACTAGACGCTTTGGCTTATATTCTCTTAATGCAACTAATAGATTTCTTGTGCTAAATCCATTATGAGCAAAATCCACACAAACAGAAAATTTAGGAGAACGATATACCATGTCAAGTCGCCCCTTAATATTCATATGCTTTAACGCTTCATTCATTTCATCTATAGATACACCCATTTCATTTGCTACACTAATGGCAGCTAAGGCATTTTTACTATTAAATTCTCCTGGTAAATTAACATAAAATTTTCCATTTAACTCTTTGGATGTTTCAAAAGTAATACCAGGTTGTCCATTTTCAAATACTTTTTCTATGTTGCTAATAACAATATTAGCTTCTTTACTTTCTCCGAAAAATTTTACTGGGGTTGTAATATATTTTAATAATTCTTTACAATGTTCATCATCTATATTAACAAATCCTAATTTACTGTGCTCAATTAACATTGCTTTACAATATAAATATTCTACAAAATCTTTATGCGCATTTGGACCAATATGATCCCCGGTAGAAATATTTGTAAAGATACTATAATCAAATGTAAATCCATCTACTCTGTGTTGCTTCATCCCTTGAGAAGAAACTTCGATAACTGCATGGGTACAGCCTGCCTTCACCATCATAGATAAATACATTTGTATTTGCTGTGGGTCTGGAGTTGAATTATTTAATTCAAAAATGTTTTCTTCAAAAATAGCTCCATTTGTACCAATTGTGCCTACCTTATGACCTGCACTTCTTAGTATATCTGCTAGCATATGAGTTGTTGTCGTTTTTCCCTTTGAACCTGTAATTCCAATTGTTACTAATTTACTAGCTGGATGTCCATAATAAGCTGCTGCAAGTAATGGAAGTGCGCGTCTTGTATCTGAAACTAATACAATTGTTACTCCTTCTACTTCTGTTTCTACTCTTCTTTCTACTACAATTAACTTGGCACCTTTTTTAGCAATATCATCAATGCAGTTATGTGTATCAAATCTAGCACCTGCAATACATACAAATAAATCTCCCTTTTGTACACTTCGATTATCTTGACAAAAACCAATAATTTCCTCTTCTAAATTTCCCTGTAAACACTGAAATTCTATTTCTTTTAATAACTCTTTTATTTTCATGGGAGCCTCCCTATTGTTTATTAATAATTAATGTTTTTCCTATTATGACATTGATACTACTTTTTTTCAAGTTATTTTATTAATTTTATACTAATAATCCCTCTTTTAGTCTAGGGAATATTCCCAATCCACTTTGCTACCTACTCATAACTTCATGAAACTTAAGTGGCAAATACCTATACTATATATTTATAAGAATAAAATATAATCTACAACATTTTTTTATAATAAAAAGAAAGCACTGCCTCTACCATTTTAATGGAAAAAGCAATGCTCTCTTCTAACTATATGATATCTTATTCTTCAACAGATTCTTCTGTTGGTTCTTCTACTGCTAATGCTTTAATGCTTAAGCTGATTTTCTTTCCTTCTTCATTAAAGTCTACAACTTTAGCTGTGATTTCTTCACCAATCTTTAATACATCAGATGGCTTTTCTACATGTTCTTTAGAAATTTGAGAAACATGTAATAATGCATCTACTCCATTTTCTAACTCAACAAATGCACCAAAATCTGTCATACGAGCAACAACTCCTGTTACTACGTTACCTACTGCATATTTTTCTGCTGCATTTGCCCATGGATTTGTTTCTGGGAATTTTAAGCTAAGTGCAATCTTTGTTCCATCAATATCTTTTACTAATACTTCTACAACATCACCAGCTTTAAATACCTTCTTAGGATTTTCTACTCTACCCCAAGACATTTCAGAAATATGAAGTAATCCATCTGCACCACCTAAATCAATAAATGCACCAAAATCTGTTACATTCTTAACTGTTCCAGAAATCTTTTGTCCAACTGCAAGTTTAGCAAATAATTCTTCTTGCATTTTCTTCTTTTTAGCAACGATTAATTGCTTGCAATCACCAATGATTCTTCTTCTCTTTGGATTGAATTCTGTAATAACAAATTCAACTTCTTGACCAGCATACTTTTCTAAGTTCTTTTCGTAAGTATCAGATACTAAACTTGCTGGAATAAATACTCTTGTATCATCTACGATTACACTTAAACCACCTGCTAATACTTGTGCTACGGAAGCTTTAAGAACTGTTTGATTATTAAATGCTTCTTCTAATACTTTGCTACCTTTTTCTGCTTGAAGACGCTTATAAGATAATTGTACTTGACCTTCGCCATCATTTACCTTAATAATCTTTGCTTCTAATTCATCGCCTTCTTTTACTACTTCTCTTAAATCAACATTTGGTGTGTTAGTATATTCATTTCTTGTAATCACACCATCAGCTTTGTAACCTATATTTAAGATGATTTCATCTTCCTTAACCGCGATTACCTTTCCTGTTACTACTTCACCTGCACTAATAGTCTTTAAAGACTCTTCTAATAATTGTTCAAAACTTAATTCAGACATTTGTTTGAACCTCCTCTATAATATTATTAGGGGTGGATGCCCCTGCTGTAATACCTACTCTTTGTTTATCTTTCACCCAATCAGGGTTCAAATCTTTCAGGGTTTGTAAATAGTAAGTATTTTCACATTCATTTTTACAAATCTCAAAAAGCTTTTGAGTATTTGAGCTATGTCTTCCTCCAATGACTAACATAGCATCTACCTGACTTGCAATTTCTTTTGCTTCGACTTGTCTTTCCTGTGTTGCATTACAAATCGTATTTAAAACATTTATATCATAACCTTTTTTTTCAATATTTTCAACTAAAACTTGAAATTTCTTGTAATTAAATGTCGTTTGTGATACAATACACACCTTTTTTTCATGAGAAATGGTTAATTGATCAATTTCTTCTACATTTTCAATGACTGTTGCAGGAGTTTTGCTCCAGCCAACAATTCCTTGGACTTCTGGGTGTTTTTTATTTCCAATAATAATTACTTCACTACCCTTGCTACTTTCTTTTTCAACAATTGTGTGAATTTTTCTAACAAATGGACATGTTGCATCTATAATAGTAATATTATTCTTTTCTAATAGTTGATAAATATATTTTGCAACACCGTGAGAACGAATAATAACAATTCCTTCTTTTAAATTTGATAATTCTTCTTCTGTTTCAATTACTTTTACACCTTTTTTTTCTAAATCTTTTACCACTTCTTCATTATGAATAATTGGTCCAAAAGTATAAATGGATTGTTCTTTATTTTTTTCAACTTGCTCATATACTTGCTCTACTGCTCGTTTTACACCAAAGCAAAAACCTGCTGACTTTGCAACAATTACTTCTTTCAATTTAGACCTCTTTTCTTTCACTCATTTTATTTGCATTGACAATGGCTATAATAGCATCTATTACCTCATCAATATTCATATCAGAAGTATTAACTACAACAGCATCCTCTGCCTGACAAAGTGGAGAAATTTCTCTTGTCATATCTCTGTAATCTCTATCTACAATGTCCTTTTCAATCTCATCAATATTGCATTCCTGTCCTTTTTTCTTTAGTTCTAAATATCTTCTATTAGCACGAACTCTTGCATCTGCCGTTAAATAAATTTTTACATCTGCATTTGGTAATACACAAGTTCCAATATCTCTTCCGTCCATGATAACATCATTAGAAGCTGCTAATTGTTGTTGTAGCTTTAATAATGTCTCGCGAACCTTTGGATATGCAGATACAACAGAAGCTACTACTCCTACCTCCTCTGCACGAATAAAACTTGTAACATTTTCTTCATTTAAAATTACTTGCTGTTCTTCCCCTTCATACTTAATAGAGATATGAATGTCACTACATACATTAGAAACAGCCTCTTCATTATAAATATCAATACTATTTCTTATCATATACAATGCAATAGAACGATACATAGCTCCTGTATCTACATATACAAATGATAACTTTTTTGCAATTTGTTTTGCAATTGTACTTTTTCCAGCTCCTGCTGGTCCATCGATTGCTATATTAAATGCCATTTTTCTAGCCCCTTACTATTTTACTATTTTACACAGGAGTTTATACTAGCTAAACTATATTGTTACCTGCCGCATATCCAGTCGACCAAGCAATTTGTAAATTATATCCACCAGTAAATGCATCTAAATCTAGTACTTCCCCTGCAAAATACAAGTTGGGAATTAATTTAGACTCCATGGTTGTTGGATTTACTTCTTTTACGCTAATGCCTCCTTGGGTAATAATAGCTTCATTATAATCTCTTAAGCTATGCAAGGTCAACACTAAATTTTTTGTTAAATGAACTAGACCATGTCTTTCTTCCTTGGATATTTCATTTACTTTTTTCTCTGGATTTATTCCACTTAACTGTATCATAATCGGAATTAGCTTTGATGGATATAAATGGGACAAAGAATTTTTAAACTGCTTATTTTTAAATTCATCAAATTCTCGTAACATTCTTGCATCTAACTGCTCTTCTGATAATGCTGGCTTTAAATCTATGACCAATTCAACTGGTTGCTTTTTTATTTTCTTTGCCACTACACTACTGCCACTTAAAACTGCTGGTCCGCTTACTCCATAATGTGTAAATAGCATTTCTCCAAAGTCTTCATAAAGTACTTTCTTTCCTTGCTTCATTTGAATTTGTACATTTTTAAGGGAAAGCCCTTGTAACTGTCTTACCCAGTCTTCCTTCGCATTAAATGGAACAAGTGCTGGCGAAAGTTCTGTGATTGTATGTCCACATTCTTTTGCAAATTCATAACCATCCCCAGTAGAACCTGTTGTATGATAGGATAATCCACCAGTACATACAATAACGGCATCAGAGTAAACTTTTTCTCCTCCTTCTAGCATAATTCCCTTACATACATTATCTTCAATAATTAATGATATTACTTTTGTACGCAAATGTATATCTACGTCTAGCTTTCTCATTTCTTTTGAAAGTGCTTGAATAACATCTGATGCTTTATCTGATACAGGAAATACTCGATTTCCTCTTTCTACCTTTGTCTTACATCCTGCACTTTCTAATAACTGAATCATATCTTCATTAGTAAAGCCATAAAAAGCACTATATAAAAACTTTTTATTTGTTACAACATTTGCTAAAATTGTTTCCATATCCGATGCATTTGTAATATTACATCTACCTTTTCCTGTAATATATATTTTTTTACCTAGCTTTTCATTTTTTTCATATATTGCTACTTGGTGATTGTTTCTTCCTGCTCCAATAGCTGCTGCCATTCCTGCTGCTCCACCACCAACAATTAGTACTTTCTTCATCGTATCTATCATTAATCGTTTTTTTTGATTAATTCCTTTCTTTATTTCTATGATTATAACCAAAATATTTCTTTCATAAATTGTTTTAATGTTCGTATCTATCTAATCATACAATATTATATAGAAAAAGAAAAGAGAAGATTTCCTTATATCGTAAGAAAATCTTCTCTATCATGTTCTTTTTATGGTAAGAAAAATTGTATTAGCTTTTCTAAACAATATCTATAATCCACTTTCTTTACCTCTTTTTTTGCTAATACTGGTGTTGTATCATATAGTTCATTATTAATAAATACTTGAATTTCTCCTACTTGCTCTCCTTCTTCCACTGGAGCTTGTATCCACTCTGGCAAAATCACTTTCGTTGTAACTACATCATCTGCTTTTAACAATGCTTCTAATGTTTTTTCATTTGTCTGCAACAAAAGACTATCCTCTTGCCCATCAATTACTTTTATTGGATCTGGAGTTGTAATTGTTGCTACTTCTTTTTTTTCAAAATTTTCTACTCCATATGTAATTAGCTTTGTCATATCCTTCCATTTATATGTTTTGTTAGGGGGCCATCCACTTGCTAGGACCACACCTATAAGTAATTTATCTTCCCTCTCTACTGCTCCTACATAGCAGTATCCAGCTTTTCCTGTAAATCCAGTTTTTCCTGAAATTGCACCATTCATCATCGTTAAAAAAGCATTATGATTGTTACAAGAAAAACTTCTTTTATTATCAGCGTCCATAAACTGATAGGAGCTTGTTTGAGTAATTTCAAGAAATTGTTCTTTCTTTTCTGAAGCAGTGATACAATATTTCATAATAAGTGCTAACTCTTCTGCTGTCGTATAATGATTGTCTGCATCTAATCCATTCGGTGTGACAAAATTTGTATTTTCACAACCTAACTCTTTTGCCTTTTTATTCATAAGATGAGTAAATCCTTCGACACTTCCAGCCACTCCTTCTGCAATAATAACTGCCGAATCATTATGAGATTCTAACATAAGAGAATATAATAAGTCTTTTAGAAAAAATCTCTCCCCAGTTCTAGCCCCTAAATGAACTTTAGGCATACTAGCTGCGTAGGAAGATGTCTCATATATATCATCTAAATTTCCATTTTCTAAAGCAATAATACAAGTCATTATTTTTGTCGTACTGGCCATTGGCATTACTTGATTCCCTTCTTTTGAATATAATATTCTTCCTGACTGGCCATCTAGTAAAACAGCTGCTCTTGCATTTAATTTGTTTTCTTCTATCTCATTTCCACTTGTTTTCTCTACTTCTTCCTGTATATTATAATATCCATAACTTTCTATT